>NZ_JBNPMC010000002.1:0-162547 GCF_050313795.1 Bariatricus sp. SGI.154 | reverse complement strand
TTTAAACTTTCTGATAAGAAAGAGGCAGAGGCCAGCCACTCCAACACAAGGAGCAGCCGCCTCTGCTATTATTCTCCCACACCGACAAACCGATACCCGCTTCCAACTATAGTTTCTATGTATCCATCTCCGATCTTCTTTCTCAACGAACACACTACATTCGCCACCGCCGCCCCGCAATGCTCCGGGTCCGCTTTCCAGACCGCTTCGTAGATCTGCTCTTTTGAAAGAACCCAGGATGGGTGGGATGCCATGTAGAGCAAGGTAAAGAACTCATGGTGGGTAAACGGAACGGGGTGGTTATCGTGGTAAACGGTCTGTTCGTTGATGCGGATTTGCAGGTTGGGGAAGGTGAGTACAGATGGTGTGTGACGATTTGCGATATGTTCCATTGTCGGCTCACCTTCCACTGCCGTGAGAATTTTATTTATAACGTGTTCTTCAGAGTTTGAAAATGTCAGTACCATTACTTTTCCTATATTGCATCACCATCTATTCAAAATTATCTTTATGTACTTTTAGAAGCCCATATTTTACACGCATCAATTCCCAAAATTACAGCAGCTATTATTCCGAATTCACTAGGATACGAGGAAGAGAACAGTCAGACACTGTGTCTGGCTGCCCTTCTAGTAAATTCTTAATTATCAGAAACGATAGGAGTAACGACTGGTTTACCGTCTTTATCCACCAAAACAGTCATCCCGCAGCCCGCCGTCATAGAAGATGAGGCTAATAAATAATTGACGCCCGTCTTTGTATCAACGATAATCTTCCGAACATTCGTTGTCCCCTGTGAATAACTTTCTATAAAGCGATCTTTAGACATTACTTAATGCTCCTTTCCCGAACAGTCCATGCGCCTATATTTTTTCCTGTTCGTTTTCAAAATAAGATCCCCACCTCATTATATTAGACCTTAGAACCTTATTCTCCGATTATTTTGTCAAAAAGTGTTCCTTTTGCTGACACGAAGGCAATCCAATAAACAACTGCCATAAGCACAAGAACCTCTATTGGAGAATAAGACAACGCAATTTCCAGCAACTTGAATTGTACACTAAGCTGTGCAAGAGCAAATGCAATAATAACAGCAAATGCAAGCACAAAGGAAATTGCAAATGTTTTGCGTGCCTTTGATGGATTTTTCTTCAAAAGCAAATAAGAAGAAACTATCGCGGCAAAAATTATGATACTCTCGATAACCGTTCCGACCATATTATCACCTCCTTCTCGACACCGCTATTATAATTTATTTCTTGTATAATGTCAACTATTTCATACTTTTTGAAACAAAAATTTAGGTCAGTCCTGCCATTAACAGGTCTGACCTGGTTGTATGATCGTGGGAGGGATGGATTCACATTCGGAATAAGTGAGGTTATTCAATTTTTCTTAAAATCAACATAGCAACGATTTCGACTATTATCACGGTATCATAAAACCACTGAATTGCGTTTCCTACAAAAAGATAGTGTACTTCATGGGTATCTACCACATATCCCAAAATTTTTGCTAAAAGATTTACCACTAATATAAGGTAAATAAAAGAAATGATGCTGGCTTTACCTATAATTTTCCATCCTCGCTCATCTCGATTTTTCTTTCGGGCAAACATAATAAGCAATATAAGGGTAAGTGGTATCCCTGCCCAAGCGCCCACAATGAAAAGCATTTTATTATTGAACAAGTTCCAGATGAACTCATAAAATGTCTGCATAGCTATTCCTCCTTGAAATCGAATAAATCTTCGATTGTAACATCAAATACCTTTGCGATACTGTATGCCAACAACATAGACGGATTATAGCGGTTTCGTTCAAGTTGCATAATGGTTTGCCGTGATACACCAACCAAATCGGCAAGCTCCTGCTGCGTCATACGCTTAGTTGCTCGATATATATGGATCTTGCTATCAAATGTGTATTTACTCTTTCCCACCTGCTCACCGCCTTCCCAAAATTTCTGTCTTTCAGTATAACATATTTCTTACATATAGTAAAATATAAATTAAAAAAGAACAGGAAGCATTGCCCCCAAAAGGCTACTACTTCCTGTCTATTATACTACCCCACAAACCGATACCCGCTCCCAACCACCGTTTCTATGTACCTATCTCCGATCTTCCGTCTGAGCGAATACACCACATTCGCCACCGCCGCCCCGCAATGCTCCGGGTCCGCTTTCCAGACCGCTTCGTATATCTGCTCTTTTAAAAGAACCCAAGATGGGTTTTGGGCTAGGTAAAGCAAGGTAAAAAACTCATGGTGGGTGAGGCGGACGGGATGGTTATTTTGGTAGACAGTCTGTTCGTTGATGCTGATTTCCAAGTCGGGGAAGATGAGGATATCGGAACTATGGGTGGCTTCCTGGGATTCTGCACCTGGCAGTGAAACCAGGACGGTTTCTGAAACGCTCCCGGAGGGAGCAATCTTCCTCATCACTATTTCTATTTTAACTCCACTATCACGCAACGATTTTTCCATCTTCAATACGCACAATGTAGTCTGCCATTTGCGCGATCTCCGGGTTATGTGTAATCATTACAATAGTCTGGTGAAATTCCTTGCTTGTCATTTTTAGCAGGCCGATCACATCATCACTGGTTTTTGAATCCAGATTGCCGGTGGGCTCATCGGCCAGAATGATGGACGGTTTTGAAGCCAGGGCGCGGGCAATCGCCACGCGCTGCTGCTGGCCGCCGGAAAGATTGTTCGGCAGACTGTCCAACTTACTGTCCAGCCCCAGCAGCTTCACGATCTGCATAATAAACTGCTTATCAGGCTTTTGCCCGTCCAGAGAAAGAGGAAATACAATGTTTTCCCAAACAGTCAACACCGGCACCAGATTGTAGTTCTGAAAGATAAAGCCGATTTGTTTACGCCGGAAGATCGTAGCCTGTTCGCTGTTCAGCTTTGCAAGTTCTGTATTGCCGATTTTGATACTTCCCTCAGTGGGAGTATCAAGGCCGCCCAGCATATTAAGCAGGGTGGATTTGCCGCTGCCGGAAGTGCCGATAATGGCGGTGAATTTGCCGCGCTCAATTTCCAGATCAACGCCGTCCAGGGCCTTTACCATGGTGTCGCCATTGCCATAATATTTTTTAAGACCGGTTGCCTTTAAGATGCTTTCCATAGAAATGTCCTCCTTAATGGGAATGTTTTTGGATTGTTTCTGTATAGACCGTTATTCCGCTATACGCAGTTGCTCCACGATGCTACCCTTGTTGAAGAATTTAAGCGCCAGAACTGGCACAATAGCGCCTACAACCAAAAGGACAACGGAAACAATGAGCGCAGGAAGTAAGGTAAAGCGGAACGTAAAGTACCAAATGCTCCCGACAATGCTCTTTACAAGCGTAAGGTTCAGGATCGTAGCCAGGACAAGCCCGAATAAGCAGGCCCCCGCCGCATAATAGGTTCCCTCAAATATCATCATTTTGGTAAGCTGCCGGTTTGTCATGCCAATGCTCTGCATCGTTGCAAATTCATGCCGCCTTGTCAGAATTGTAGTAATCACCATGTTAATCAGGTTCAGTACACCGGCAATCCCAAATATAATGCCAACAAGACCGCCGACAAACTTAATCATGGTGCGGGTTCCCTCTGCGTTTTCTCTAGCAGAATCAGCAGACAGATAATTGATGCTGGTGTCTACGTTTTTCATATAGTCATTCAGAAAAGCGGTCATGCTTTCTCTTTGACTTTCTTCCACATTAAAGGCATATTTGTAGGCCACGGGTTCATCGTACAATTCTTTATAAATGCTGGTAGGCAGATAGAGGAACAGTCCATCTCCGCCGACTGTCAAGGGGCCGTTAGCAGTAATGCCGATTTCTGCATCATCCCCGTTTCTTGCCGCCTTTGCCAGAATGGGCAATTCCATTACAGGCTCCCCGTTTTTATAAACGGTAATGACATCTCCAACATTCAGAAAGTCGAAGTCGGAGCTTTTATCAATCTGCATTGTCTGGTAGTCAACTTGAACGCCCAGTAACACGCCCTCGCCATTCTGCATCTTTTCATAGAGAGTATGCGCGTCTGTTTCCCCATCTTCTATAACCATACGGGCAATCGCAGTTTCTTCCATGCCATACACATTACAGATCGGGTTCCCATCGTCGCCAAGGTTATAGAACAAATAATTAGCTGTCATGCCCTCCATCAAGCCGGAATTTGGGGATTGTTCGATTTCGATAAATTCTGCCCCCCAATCAAAGGTCACATTGGTATCTTCAAGAGTATTTTTGTAAACAAGGCTTCCGTCGATCACGCCCGGCTGCGCCGCAATATCCTCAACCGTTTGCTGTGAAAGTGCCTGTTCCCGCAGGGAAAATCCTTTTTGTCCGTTGGTGCTGTCAGCATTTACCACGGCAAAATCACTTCGTATCATCAGGGCCACTTCTTTTTCTATGTCCATACTATTAGCGGCTGTCCCTATACAGTTGAGTAGCACAATACACAGCATGAGTGACACCATAATGAAAAAAGTGCGACGTCCGTTACGTCCAAGGTTTGACCAGGCAAGGCGGGGAATACTTGCGCCCAGGCTGCTTTTTTTGGAAGTCCGTTTGCCTGTGTTGCTTTCCACATAACGAAATGCCTCGATAGGGGAAATATTTGCCGCTACACGCACAGGCTTTCTCGTACTTAAAAATACCGTCAGCGCAGACAACACGGTTGCACCAAGAAAAATGAGAGGGGACGGTGAAACTTCCGATACAATATTGGTATAGGAAACTGCTAAAAATGTCATTACTTTGGGCAAAGCTGCCTTTCCAATGAAAAATCCAATAATCAGGCCAATCGGAATACCAATGCATGACAACCACAAAGCCTGCCGGTTAATCAGCTTTTTCACCTGGCGTTTGCTCATTCCAATGGTGCGGTAAAGCCCGTACCGGCGGATTTCCTGCATTACGGCAATGTCAAACACGTTATAGATCAACAGATAACCGCAGAAAATAAACAGAACGATGAATACAACTGCCATGAAGATCAGGCTGGGGTCTGCTGTCGGATTGGTCATGGTGTTAATGACAGCGGGAAGATAGTTGGAAGCGGCCACGTCTTCCGGGTTCCCTCCTACATCACGCGAAAAGTCCTGCATTTTCTCTTGTAAGCCCACTGTGCTTGTTGCCGTAAAGTCAGACCAATATGTTCCGGCTATTTCAGCGTCCTTATCGTAGGTATATTCAAAAATGGCCGGGTATTCATCCAGGAAAGCGGTTCCGGCAATCATCATACTTGTCTGTTCATTGGTAGCTTCGTACCAGCCCGACACCACCATCGGCAAACTGTATTCCTGTCCATGTGCGGTAAACTCAATCGTTACCTCCGCACCAATTTTCAGCTCTGCTCCCAAATCAATTAAGGCCCGGTCAGAAGTAACAATTTCGTTTGCGGCCTCCGGCATTTCGCCGTGGCTGGGGCTGCAAAAGGTCAAGTCAGCCTGTGTCTGATCTACCACATCAAATTCAATATTGTGCCGGTTGGTATTGCTTAAAAACCCTACCGGCATCCGCAAACCAGCCTGATCTACAAAATCGGCCTGTTGTAAGGCTTCAAACTGTTCTGCGGTCATGTTCCGAAAATCGCCGTCCGAGCTGCTGCCTTTCTGTATCTGCATGGTAAGGGTCAGGGATTCCATAAATCCCAAACCGATAGTAGTAACAGAAGTAAAAAGAACAGCAGTAAGGGCGATTGCCAGTACCGCGATTAAGTTTCGTACCCTGCTTGTGGCAAAGCTGCGCCGGGCAAGGGTTCTTAACATCTCTTTCATGGGGATTACCTCCTGAGCTTCTTGCTGATAAAATCATAACACCTCAATGTTACAATTAAGGTACAGTAAAGGTACATTTTTGTACCATTCAATTTTCCCAAAAGAAAGCGCCCCAATTTCTCGTCAGGGCGCTGGCAACGTGGTACTTACTCCACAATCCGTCCGTCTTGCAGGCGTACCACACAATCAGCAAGTTGGGCAAGCTCTAAATTATGCGTTATCATGATCAGAGTTTGATGAAAGGTTTCCGTAGTCATTTTTAACAGGCCCGCTACATTCTGGCTGGTCTTTACATCAAAGCTCCCGGTTGGTTCATCAGCTAAAATAATGGCTGGTTTTGTGATTAAAGCCCGCGCAATGGCAGTACATTGTTGACCTCCGCCTGAGAGCATATAGGGGTAGGCGTCTAATTTTTCATTCAGCCCTAAAAGGTCTACAATCTCTGAAAAGAATACTTCATCTGGCCGGGAATCGTCCAATGACAGAGGAAATAAAATATTTTCCTTTATCGTCAATTCAGGCACCAGATTGTAGTCCTGAAAGACAAATCCCACTTTTCTGCGCCGGAAAACAGTTAATTGTTCTTCGGTCAGTTCTGCCAGATTGATGCCGTCAACAATAACAGTTCCCTCGGTTGGTTCATACAGCCCGCCGATCATATTCATAAGAGTAGTTTTTCCAGAACCGGAGGCCCCAATGATAACGGTGAACTTGCCTTTCTCGATGGAAAGGTCGATACCGTCCAATGCTTTTACCAGACGGAAACCTTTCCCAAAATTTTTTTTTAGATTATGTATCGTTACTATATCCATTGTTCAATCCTCACTTGATTTTACAGGAAGCAGCGTAAGGCTAATTCAAAAGACACACAGAGAAAGTCGTCCCTTTTCCGATTTCTGATTTTACACTGATATAACCTTTTTGCCGGGTAATAATGCCACGAGCTAAATACAGGCCGAGTCCAACTCCCTCCATAGAAGCCACTTCCTGCGCCCGGAAAAATCGCTGAAACACATCATTATAATGCTCCGGGGCAATCCCTATTCCTGTATCTGAAATATCTATCCGGGTATAAAACTGCCACGGACGGACACTCACACGGATATTTCCGCCCTCCGGCGTATATTTTACGGCATTGTCCAAGATGTTGCTTAACGCTTCGACTGTCCATTTGGAATCGTGTTTGACGGTCACATGGGTATCACATCCCACATCAATCTGAATGTTCTTCTGGCCTGCCTTTGCCCAAATACTATTGACTGCTTGTGCAATCGTATTATATAGACTGCCGGATTCCATGTGCAGAGTAAATGTCCCCGTTTCCAGACGTGACATTTTAATAAGGGACTGCATCAGGAAATCCAGTTTATTGATTTGTGCGGACATAGTAGCAAGAAATTCATTCCGCTTTTCATCGGATAACTGGTGCTGCTGTAAAATGTTCGTGAACATCTGAATATTTGCAATGGGTGTTTTCACCTGATGGGATATGTCGCTGACTAATTCCTGAATTGTCTGCTTATCCTGCTCACTTTGCCGCTGCCCCTCCCGCATACGGTCATAATATTGCAGGAGTTTACTTTGTACTTTGGATGTCTGAGAATCTTCGTATGGATTGTAATTTTCCGGCTCTCGCCCATCCATCAGTGCATCCACAGTTTCGCAAATATCATTCGCAAACTCTGATTGTTGCCGCTGCTGGCATCGGCTCCACAGGCACACCAATACAAACATAATTGCGCCGAACACCAATAAAATAATCCGTATTCCAATCGGGGGAATGTAGTTCCACACCACCCCCAAAAGAATAAGCACAATCGCCATAACAGCTAAAACGGTTTTCACCGGGAACCGTTTGAATGTTGTCTTTTTCATACCTTTGCCCCTGTCCAAACATAACCCATTCCTCTGACTGTCTGGATATAGGAATGGCCTGCTTCTTCAATTTTTGCCCGCAGCCGGTTCATGGTTACGGTAAGGGTATGATCGTCAATATAGTTCCCGTCACAATCCCATAGCTTTTCCAACAGGATTTGCCGCGTCACAATGTTTCCGGCGTTGGAAGTCAAAAGCCGCAGCATTTTATATTCATTTGGGGTAATTGCCAGCTTTTCGCCATTCCTGATAGCAGTCAGCGCACTAAAATCCAGATGCAAGAATCCATCATCATAACAATCGGCCGTAGCCTTTGAAGTGGAGGTTCCTCGCCGTAATGCAACTTCCACACGGCGCTTTAGAATTTGAATATTAAATGGTTTAGTTATATAATCTTCTGCACCAAGCTCAAACCCCTTTAGTTCATCCCGCTCCAAATCATTAGCGGTTAGGAAAATAACCGGCAAATTTGGTATAATTGCCTTTACTTCCCGGCAAAGATTAAATCCATTGCCATCAGGAAGATTCACATCCAAAATCATCAGATCAAAATGTTCACTTTTCAAAAGCTGCTGTGTTTTTTGACAGTTATAAGCAGCCACCGTCAAATAGCCGCAAGTATCTAATTCAAAACATAACCCCGCACTTAGAGCTAAATCATCTTCAACAACCAATATCTTTTTCACTCAAACTACCTCATCTTGTAAAATTTCCATATAGCATTATACCGTAGTTTTGCAAATTTCTCAACGACAGTATCAGAATAGCCACTCAAATCCTCTTTTGCGGAAAAGTTCTGACACCCTCTTAGTTATGCGAAAAGGTGGGGGCTTCTTTTTAAGAAGTTTACCCCACCCTGTTATTTTTCCATGAGTATGAACCGTTCGTCCATGAAACACACAAATTTTATGTACTCTGATTTCTGCATGAGCTGGATTTTTCCCACATATAGGGCTTATTTCGGACTTTTCTACCACATAATGTACCCTCGAACCGTTTTCAAGCCCGATACTTCGTGAAATCAGACACCACTATACGCCAATGTTATATCCCCTCATTTGTTTCCTCTTCTGCTATCCTCTCCGTTTTCTCCAAAGGAAAGTCTGGTATCTTCTCCAGCAGGTTCAGAATAATGGATTGTTTCATATCCTCGTCCACATAGGTTCTCACACTGCCGTCCGGCTGCCTTTCTTTTACCGTGGCGAGTTCTTCAATATAAGAATCGTAGTGTGCAATGACTTTTTCTGTTGCCCATCTTTCTCCAGCAACCGCCGCTTTGATGATTTCATAAGTCAATGAATTCTGCTGTTCTTCCATGCCCGTACCTCCACCAGTTTGATTGCTTATAGCATACCATATCTGCGGTCGACTATCTAGTTCTGATCAGTATCTCCGTGGCATTGATGTTGTGTATAATCATTGGCCTATTTAGATGCTGGATTTTCAATCCGTGCAACCTAGTGGTTGTATATCTACTTATTAATTGACATAATTCGAACTGCAGAAGCCATTCCTCCATCACCGTATGACGGGTTTTTTATAAAATCTTTTGATGATTCACTCAAATCTTGATAACGTGTTATTGAATGAATAATCTCGTTCTCCCATCCATATAATCTCGAATTAGATATTGCTTCAATATCTAACAATACATCTGAAATATGCGCGCAATAACTATTGATATGCTTTTTAGTAATATAACGCATAAGTTCAAGCCGCTTATTCATACTTTTTACATTAGCTGAGGCAGGTGCTGTACGATAGTTAATCAACGGTTTTTCGACCATTCCAATGTTTGCTTCTGGTGCAGTTTCTAACATACTTAAAAAGAAATCCCAATCCTCAAATCCAGAACGCATGGACTCATCATAACCGCCACATTGTTCGTAAACTTCTCTACGAAGAATATGCGTTGCCGGACAGCAATTGTGCGATAAAAATGGTACTATATTTCCACCAGTAGGGCGAACCACCGCATCTAAAACTCCAAAAGTATGCATCCAAGATGAAGCCGCAACCATCGATGGATTGTCACAAAGTAAATTACTGACATATTCAATGTATGTAGGTTCAATCTTATCATCTCCATCAAGGATTAACAGCATTGATGCCTGTGATTTTTTAATTCCGGCATTTCTTGCAGATGATACACCACCATTTTCTTGATAATGTATCACTACCGGAATTAGTAAATCCGTATTTTTTTCAATTTCGTTCAATATGTTCAGAGAGTATTCATCTGTCGAACCATCATCCACGATAATAATTTTTTCAGGTATTAACGTTTGGTTACACAACGACTGTACTGCTTCAAGAATCATAGAGCCTTGATTATAACTTGTTATAACAGCCTCAATATCTGTTCTCTTATCATTTATATTCACTTTATATTTTCTCCTTCAGACTTCTAAATTTGCTGCTCCCACTCAAAATTAATGGATTCTGCTGTTCCTCCATGCCGTACCACTACTATTTTGATTGCTTACAATATACCACATCCAAGTGCATCTATCCAGTAGGCCCTAAGAAAAAGGTCAACAAGCTCACAGGCAGTATGCCACTGCTGCGATAGGCTGAGTCAGCAGCAAACCGCTGGTACATGGAAAATCTCCATGCTCCAGCGTTTTGTTTTACAGTACCATATTCATACGTTTTTACTGTTTCTCTTTTGCGAAAAAGTATCCCTTTTGCCAAAATGTATATCACCCGTTCCCAAATTTCTATCCCCTGGGGTAAATCAGTTTCCGCATTGTCATTCTGCGGAAACAGAAACACACATCCATTTTTACCCCAAAGTTGCGGAAGTCTTTGATTTACCGGGCTTTTCTCGACAGCCAAACGACTGCTCCACATAGCCAGTATTAACAATTTTGCAAAACCGCATCCCCCTAAATCTCCCTTATTTACGGGCTTCTTTGCACTTAGTTTTGCCAAATTATATGTTTCCACAGACCACAACATCTTGTACTTTTTACATATTTTCTCGCATCTATTATGCAAGATTTTGTGTCAGCAGACAGACTGTTTCGACATGCACCGTCCCCGGAAAGAGATCCACGCACCCCATCCGTTCCACACGATACCCTCTCCCCTGCAGCATCTCCAGATCCCTTGCCAGGCTGGTAGGCTTACAAGCAATATACACCATCTTCTCCACACCAAAATTCGTAATCTTCTCCAATGCCTTCGGATGTACCCCATCCCTCGGCGGATCCAGCACGATCAGATC
This sequence comes from Bariatricus sp. SGI.154, assembly GCF_050313795.1. Classification (NCBI taxonomy): domain Bacteria; kingdom Bacillati; phylum Bacillota; class Clostridia; order Lachnospirales; family Lachnospiraceae; genus Bariatricus; species Bariatricus sp. SGI.154. Next base: position 151,662 of record NZ_JBNPMC010000002.1, on the reverse strand, counting down.
TGGCACTTCGCCCAGTTCATCAATCACTTTAAGCACATCCCCTGACCAGAAAGTACAATTCGACAACCCATTTAATTGGGCATTCTCTCTCGCTGCTTCCACGGCCTCTTCCACGATCTCCACGCCCACGACTTTCTTCGCAACCGGTGCCAGAATCTGTGCAATGGTTCCCGTACCGCTGTAGAGGTCGAAGATTACCTTATCCTTCGTCTCGCCAATATACTCTCTTGCCGTCTCATACAACACTTCCGCTCCCAGAGAATTGGTCTGGAAGAAAGAAAATGGCGTAATCTTGAACCGAAGCCCCAGAAGTTCCTCATAGAAATAATCCTGTCCATACAGGATATCTGTTCCTTCATCTTTCACCACATCTGCCACACTATCATTATGTGTATGCAGTATTCCGGCTATCTTTCCGTCAAGTTCCAATGCCAGAAGTCTCCTGGTCCATTGTTCTCCATGAAAATCTGCCGAAAAGTCATACTCCGTCGTTGTCACCAGATCAATCAATATCTCCCCCGTCTTTACTGCTTTTCTCACCAACAAGTGGCGGAAGAATCCATTATGGCGCATTCTATGATAATATGAAAGTCCTGTCTCTTTGGCATATTCCAAAGTGCATGACAGCACTTTTCGATAATCCTCATCTACAATCCGGCATTCCGATACATTCACAATATCATGGAAACTTCCACGCTTATGCATCCCAAGTGCCAGTGGACCATCCTTATATTCATCTCCAAAAGAAAATTCCATCTTATTCCGGTATCCGTTTTTCACCGGGCTTGGCTTTACACCTTCCCACACATACTCTCCGTCAACCGCCTCATCCATCATAGCCTTGATCTGACGCTCTTTCATCCGAATCTGCTCTTCATAAGGCAGATTCTGGTAAGCACATCCCCCACACTGTCCGAAATGAGGACATGCCGGTTCTGTCTCTAGCGGTGATGGTTCCAGAACCTCCAGCAATTTCCCCTCTGCCTTGCCCTTTCGGATCTTATTTACTGACAGACGCACTTTCTGCCCCGGGACTCCATTTTTCACAATTACATATTTATCTTCTTCAGGTAGGAATACCTTTCCTTTATTCGGGAAATCCACTGACTCAATGATTCCCTCGTATACCTTCCCCTTTTTCATACCGTTTATTTCCTCGTATACTATCTTTTAGGTACTAAGATATATACTTTTCCTTTCTCCAGACTCTTATACTCATTCGAGCATCCCGTAATACATGCCTTCGGCTGGCGGGCTTTGCCCGATAAGGTATATTATTATCTTCTAAATATACTGCTTTTCACATCTGTTTCCTACATCGGCTTTTCTCATGCCTAATTCCGGCATCTCGCCTTCAATATCGTCCCATCCTGCTCAACTTCTATCTCCTCAATACTTTTCACATACTGATTAAACTGAGCATATCCATAATCACTAATCTTAAAATCCTTATATTTCTCATAAACCTTATTTCCCAAAGTACTAAGTTCCACTCCGTGCCTTCCCGCTTTCTTCACCAGATAAAGCACATACCTGTCGATATCTTCTTTCATTCCCCAGTCTTCTTTCAGCGCAACCGACACGATATTGCCATGTTTCACCAACTGAATTCTTGAAAATTCCTCCAGGAATTTCGACAGCATATTATATCCATAACTTCGAACATCGAAATCAGGATACAGGCTGACCAGGCGGCTTCCCACTTCTCCAAGCCCTGTCGCCTTATTGCTGTCCTGATTCTCAATCACCATCTTAATAATCGCATCTTCAATCTTCTCTTTACTTAACTTATCGCGGGATTCTTCATTCTTGGTTCTTCCCGGATCCTGCTCATTCAACAGGTTCTCAAGAATCGTGAATTTATCACACGCTTTTCGGAATGGTTCTGGCGTCTTATTCTCTCCCATGCCAATGACCATCTTCCCACTCTCTCGAATCCTGCTTACCAATCGGGTAAAATCACTGTCACTGGACACGATACAGAATCCATCCACATCGTTGCCATACAGGATATCCATCGCATCTATGATCATCGCTGAATCCGTCGCATTCTTTCCTTGTGTATAACTAAACTGCTGGATTGGTGTAATTGAATTCGTCAGCAGTTCATCTTTCCAACTGGAATGCTGAGTACTTGTCCAGTCTCCATAGATTCTCTTATATGTGATAACTCCATACTTGGATAACTCCGTTAGTATGGGTTTTATATACTTTGCAGATACATTATCCGCATCAATCAATAACGCATAACACTGTTCGTCCATCTTCCTATCCCTTCTATTTTCTCTATTCATCAAAACCCAAACTACCTACAGGACCTGCCACCGGCAACTCCCTTCAGATACTTTGGAATCCAAAAACATACTACCAAAAAAGCAGGTAAGATGCCTTTTCCTACATCAGATAGGCTTCCAACCTGCTTTTTCTATTCCGTATTCAACCGCGTATTCCCTCATACGCGAAGCCGCATATCCAACTATGCTGCCAACACCTATACCTGATCATCTTCATTGAAGAAGTCATCATCGAAATCATCTTCAAAATCTTCTTCAAAGTCTTCCAGATAATCCGGTGTAAAGAAACAATATACAGCGTAAGCAATTGCTGCAACAGCTGCAACAGCTCCGATAATAGCAAGTACCCACAGAACAGTCTTACTTGTCTTATCCTCTTCCTTCTTGCTCATTAACTCGCTTAACTTTGTTGCTGCAATAATATCTTCTACTTTATTCATGCTCTCACGTCCTTTCTCAAGCTTTTATAGCAAGTTCAACTATTGACCTTATTATAACACTATCATTTTGAGATTACTACACATTTATCTTAAAATATGCAAAATTTATCCGCCTATATCTTCTGTAATCTGGCAAATGTCGCGAACATTTTCTTAGTTCCCGGACCGTCAAAATCTACCGTAACCTCATAATCTCGTCCGCCCTCCGTCATTGCAGTTACCGTACCTTCTCCGAACTTCACATGACGCACCCTGTCGCCAACCGTATATCCAGGTCCATCTCCGCCAGGTGTCCCAAACTGTCTTACCGGTTTCGGTGTCGCGAATGCTTTTGTCTTGAAAGCCTGCTTCGCCTGTTGATAAGCAGTCTGCCTTGGAGCCGTTTCTTTCTCTTCACTAATCTTAGAAAATACTGCTCCTGTAGACAACAGTTCCATCGGGATCTCTTTTAAGAAACGTGACATCTTGTTATACTGTGTCTCTCCCCGAATCATCCGACGTTTCGCGCAAGTCAGAGTAAGTTCCTTCTCTGCCCTGGTAATCCCCACATAACAGAGCCTTCTCTCCTCTTCCACTTCTTCCGGGTCATCCGAAGTAATCGTCATATAACTTGGGAAGATTCCATCTTCCATCCCAACCAGATATACATGCGGGAATTCCAGTCCCTTCGCACTATGCAATGTCATTAATACCACATAATCATTGCTTTCATCCAGACTATCGATATCTGCCACCAGAGCGACCTCCTCCAGGAATCCACTTAAAGAGGCTGGCTCATTCATCTCTTCACAGGTCTCTTCATAGGCTACAATCTTACTGATCAACTCATCAATATTCTCAATTCTCGCTTCCGCCTCTTCACTATCTTCTTCTTTCAGGCTCTCAATATATCCTGTCTCTTCGATAATCTCCTGCATCAGATCCGAGAGGCTTACCTCTGCCGCATCCATTTTAAAATGCTCAATCAGCGCTACAAAAGATTCTAATCTGGATGCTCCCCTTCCGATATTCGGGATCAGATCCACCGCCTGCAATGCTTCATAGAATCCTATCTCATGCTGCGCTGCATACTCCTGGACACGGTTAATACTCGTAAGCCCGATTCCTCTCTTCGGTACATTGACGATTCTGCGTACTGCAAGATCATCACGCCCATTATCCACCGTTTTCAGATAACACAGCAGATCTTTGATCTCTCGTCTGGCATAGAAGTTGATACCGCCCACAATCTTATATGGAATATTCGCCGTTACGAATTTCTCCTCAAACATACGTGACTGTGCGTTGGTCCGATACAGAATCGCATTGTCATTATATGTACACTCTCCCTGATTCACATGCTGGCGGATATCATCTACGATATACTCCGCTTCATCATATGCAGAATCAAACTGCCGGAATTCCAGTTTATTTCCGTCTCCATTCGCCGTCCAGAGTGTCTTGTCTTTTCTTCCGATATTGTTGCGAATCACCGCATTGGCGGCATTCAGGATATTACTGGTAGAACGGTAATTCTGCTCCAGTTTGATCACCTTCGCATCCTCGAATACCTGCTCAAAATTCAGGATATTCTTAATATTGGCTCCGCGGAATTTGTAGATGGACTGGTCATCATCACCTACCACGCAGAGATTACGGTACTTAGATGACAGCAGCCGAATCAACTCGAACTGCACAGTGTTCGTATCCTGATACTCATCCACCATAATATAACGGAAACGCTCCTGATAATATTCCAGCACATCTGCCTGCGTCTGGAACAACTGTACCGTTTTCACCAGAAGGTCATCAAAGTCCAAAGCATTGTTGGCTTTCAACTGCTTTTCATATTCCTCATATACCTCTGCGATTCTCTTCTTACTATAATCTCCCTCTGCCCGAAGCCGGAATTCTTCCGGTGTGACAAGTTCATCCTTCGCATGGGAAATTGCGCTTAAAAGCGATCTCTCCTTAAATATCTTCGTATCAACCTGTAATAATTTACATACATCCTTCATCAGCGTCTTCTGGTCATCACTGTCATAGATTGTAAAATTATTATCATACCCCAGCAAATCAATATGTCTTCTTAAGATTCTGACACAGGTGGAGTGAAATGTGCTCACCCAGATACTCTCTGAGCCAAATCCAACCAACTTGTCCACACGTTCCCGCATCTCGCCTGCTGCCTTATTGGTAAATGTAATCGCCAGGATATTCCACGGATTGATTCCCACTTCTTCGATCAGATAGGCAATTCTGTGAGTCAATACTCTTGTCTTGCCTGATCCTGCCCCTGCAAGAATCAGAAGCGGTCCCTCCGTATGAAGCACCGCTTCCTTCTGTTGTTCATTTAACGTATCGTATATGCTCAATCTTCTTATTTCCTTTCCTTATCTTCCTTTTTGTTCTTTTCACTCATGTACTTGTGTTCTTCTAATATCTCATCATGAAGTGCCAGTGAAGTCCAGGTGCTGTTGGTCGGTGTTATCATCGCTTTTAATCCCACCTGCACCTTCTCCTTCCTCATCAGAAATAGTGCCTTATCCAGTATCTCTTCCGTCTCTGCATTCATCACAAGCATCTCTTCTGTGAATGCCGCGCCTTCGTATTCTCCCACATTCGATTCGGTCTTGTCAATCCCCGCCATAATCCCGATGGGTATCAGATACTCTGATGGTTCCACATGGCGTACTTTATATCCAAGAAAACCGAAGATCATGCCTATCTTCTTTCCTTTCTTCGTACCTTTTAAGTTATAACATAATACGGTAGATCTCATAACCGCAATTACCTCCACTCCAAAACTATGTTACCATTATAGTTTTTTTGCAGGCAGAGCGCAAGGACAATTCTAATCGAAAACTTCACGACAATTTTCGCAACGACTTGCCAGATAAAATCAACTCCACCATCACATCAATCTCCTCAAACCCAACAACTCTCTCCGTATACTCCTCTGCTCTCCGATCCGTCACGATCAAGAATCTTCCCTCTGGATTCGATGCCGGTCTCTCCGATATCCCTTCCCGGATCACTTCAATCTTCGGATACCTGCTGTCTTTCAATCCTTCAATGAATATAATATCAGCCTCCGGGAACATCAGAATCAACTCCTCTTCCCGTTCTTTCGTTCCTTCTTTATGCACGAAGATGCGATGGTTTGAAAATACTGCTGTTCCATAAGCCCCCGCCTCTTTCAACCGGTAACTATCCGTGCCGGAAATATCACATGCGAAGTCATGTCCATCATGCTTAATCACCGCAGCCTTTAGCCCTCTTTTGGATACTTCTCTGACCAGCCTTTCAAGAAGTGTAGTTTTGCCAGAATCCTTCACTCCACATACTACGATAATTTTCTGTTGCTTTTCCTTCTTCCCGATGTTCATGTAATCTTCTGCCTCCATTCCTCTGTCACTTCTTCATCACTTCATATGAAGATTCTTGTTCTTTTACACAAAGTTCCTGAGTATACTTATCTTCAGGAATCCACATATTAAATCAGCACTACACACACCTGATCTCCCTGATCTACGCTCTGAGTCCCCGCAGGTATCTCAATCAGACAATTACATCCGCACATAGAACTTAAGATTCCCGAATCATTAGAGCCATCCGCAACCCTAACTCTTCCATCCGCATAATGTGCACGGACATATCTGTCTACCCTGCTTGCTTTCGGATATTCATTCTCCGCAATCGCCTGTACTCTCTGTAACCGAAGATCTTCTCTTCCTGCCATCTCGGCAAGCACCGGACGTACCAGCAGTTCCATATTCGCTGTTGCACCATAAGGATTTCCAGACAGACAGACCAGAAGTTTTCCCTGATACTCTCCGCATAGCGTCGGCATCCCCGGCTTCATAGCCACTTTCCAGAATACCTTCTCACTTGGAAGGAGTTTTAACACGTCATGCATGATATCCTTCTTACCGACAGAGACACCGCCAGTTGTAACGATAATATCCGCATCACCTATCACTTCTTCAATTCTTTTCGCAACCTGTTCCGGGACATCTGCCGCTTTTTCTTTGCACACAATATCCATTCCCCAGGAAAACAACTGGCTTCCCAGCGTATACAGATTGGAATCATAGATTTTCCCGTCTGTCAAGGGTTCTCCCGGCAGTACTACTTCATCTCCGGTTGTGATAAGCGCCACTTTAGGTCTTCGATATACAGATACGCGTTCTAATCCAAGGCTTGCAAGCACTCCGATCTCCACAGCACCCAGCACGATTCCTTTCTTAAGCAATAAAGCACCCTTCTTATAGTCCTCCCCTTCAAAGCAATAATTCTCATACGGTTTCAGATTGATACATACGGAGACTGTCTCCTCCCCATAGTCCGTATCTTCCTGTCCAACGACACAGTCCGCCCCTTCCGGAATTGGCGCTCCGGTCATAATACGTACCGCCTGCCCTGCCTCAACCTGTTTCCTCGTCATATGTCCGGCAGTCACTTCATCAATCACCTGAAGCCGGACCGGATAGTTCTCATCTGCTCCTTTGATATCCACACTTCTGACCGCATAGCCGTCCAATGGCGACCTTGGAAACGGCGGCTGATTTCTCTGCGCAATGATATCTTCAGCAAGCACCCTTTTTCGTGCATCCCACAGGGAGACTTCTTCTATCTCTGTAATCCTCTTTACTCTGTCCAACAATAACTTCGTCGCATCTTGTAACGTTAACATTCTTCCCTCTCCTCCTTCTGACACTCCAATTGCTCATATTCCGATATGGTATTAATATTCTGGAGCATTCGCCGTATCCTTTGATTCTCCGATACATCGATGTACAGAATCTCCTGTCTCTTCAGGGCTTCTGTCATGCGATAGTTCCGATTCCGTATCTGCTCTTCTAAAGTTTCCGCCATATTCTTCCTGTAGATCGCCGCTAACGGATGTATTCTGCCATCCGTTACTGGTACAACTCCCGCATAACTATTTACAGTCTCCCTCGCTTCATTATCAGATTGTCTCAATGCCTCTCTTAAGAAATGATACAATTCTATCTTAAGAAACGGCATATCACATGCCGCTACCATTACCCATTCACTCCGGCACTGGCATAATCCAGCATGAATTCCCCCGATGGAACCACAATCAGGATATTCATCCATTACAATCCGGCATCCGGCATATTCCTTGTGAATATCCTGACCATAAGAGATCCAGATGCTATCTGTTTCTTTATGGAACTCCCGGATAATCTCCTCCATAAATGTGGAATCCTGATACACAAGGTTCCCCTTATGCCGTCCACCCATCCGGGTGCTTTTTCCTCCAGCTAATATTAAACCATCCATCTATATTCTAACTCCTATTCTGCAGCATTTCTTCGATACTTCTTCATAAATACAAAACAATCCCTTGTGAACATACAGAACCCGCCACTGGCAGTTCCCTTCAGATACTTTTACAACAAAAACAGCAGAAAGACACAAGGTCCTCCTACTGCATCTTCTTCCTCTATTATACATAACTTTCTCTAATATGTAATACCACATTTTCGTAAGATTGTGCCACCCTCGCATATGATATATTACATTACTAACGCATCCAGGAACTCATCACTTAGATATGCCTCCAATTTCCTATACGTAGATTCATTAAAGATCAATTTGTCCGGCTGCTGGTACTGTACCCATGCCATCGCACACCAGGTAACTCCTCTTAAGCAGGTAATCGGTATGTAGATATGGATTCTATCTCTTAATCCTTCCGTATCAAACCTTCCATCCACCGCCCGGATATAGGTATCGATAAACGCATCCATCTCTTCTCTTGCCAGTATTACATCCGTCTTCCAGAACGTTGTCGTCGGTGCAAGGAAATGCCCGATATCCTGCGCCGGGTCTCCATACAAAGGCTTCTCCCAGTCAATCAGATAATTCGGTCCACCCTTGCCATTAATCAGGAAATTCGTGGAATTCAATTCTGTATTAATGCAGCAATGATAGGTATCTTCCACCGGGATCTTCTGAATCATCTCCCATCCGGCATCTAACATCCTTCGAATCTTTGCTTTTGTCTCTTCTCTTCCAAGCGAAGATTCCATATATGTTTTCACCATCTCCTCGCATTCTTCTAAGACCGCCTTCAATGGATTCTCAGGACAGAAAAGCCCGGATGGACCATCCAATTTTACACTATGGATATCAGCAAGGCAGGCTGCTGCATAATCAAGATCTGTCCGATAATCAAGGACATTTCCAGGAAGGAATTCCATCACCATCACTCCATGATCTAAAAGTTCCAAACTTCCATCCACATACAATGCCTTCGGTGTCCTTCCGGAATCCTCCAACAATTTCAGTGCATGGTATTCATACCCGATCTGGTTCTCCAGATGCATCTGGCTTCCACAGTTTACCCGAAGCAGCAGCCTCTGTCCACTGACCGGATGGGTGAAGAGATAATTTATGTTATATTCTCCCTGCGCCAGCATACGGTATTCTTCTGATACTTCGCGCGGAAGCCCTAATGCCTCCCGGTATTTTTGATTCTTAACGTATTTTTGCAGTCCTGCGATTCTATCCATTTAATTCTTTCCTCCTGTATCCTACGATCATCTTACATCCCGATACATCTGTGCAATTCTTTCTATTGCTACTCCATCCCGATACATTTTCCTCATTCTGTTCATCTTCCACATCATTTGAAGTTTTGAAACGGTCCCTTTAGGAAAACGCCTATCAGACGTATAGATCCGATGCTTTGCAATTCCCAGTTTGATTCCCTTCTCCTTAAGTATTAAGGAAAACTGGTAATCTTCCATAATCGGAAGTTCCGGAAACATTCCTGCTTCAAAGAACAACTCCCGGTCAATAAAAATCCCCTGATCTCCAAACATAACTTTCCGGTCTTTAATCCGATGATTCGAGATCACACGACAGGTCCACATAAAGAAATTCCAAGAATGAAATGCGATACCAAAACATCCAGCCCGATAATCCTTCATCACATACCTGATCTCGGACAGAAACCTCTCAGGCAATTCGCTGTCGCAATGAAGGAAGAACAGAATATCTCCATGGCTTTCCTGCGCCCCAAGGTTCATCTGGCTCGCTCTGCCTTTTTTCGAGTTTAACACACGGAATCCCGGTTCTATTAACTCAAGCGTCTGATCCGAACTTCCGCCATCTACGAACAGAATCTCACACTGACTCTGATAAGGTCTCAACTGCTCCTGCATCTTTACAATGGTTTTCTCTTCATTATAGATTGGCACAATTACCGAGATACGGCTGGTCCGCATAAGATATCTTCCGGTCTCTGTCTTTTGCAGACGAAGATTCTTTCGCATACGCTCTCGATACCCTCGCAGATCTTCACGGGTATCCATATCCTGCAATTGCTCAATACACCCTACTTTGAACTTCTGATCCTTTAATCTTCTAATTGTATTTTCCAAAACATTTCCGCTTCCATAAGTCTGTTTCTCGAATACTTCTTTGTAAGGCTTTTTCATCCCAACAAGATAATATCCACCGTCCACAGTTGGACCAAAGACTACGTCGTTAGCAACTTTCTCCATCCCCAACACGGCAAATGCCTCGTTCAAATGCTTTGTTTGAATCTCCGGCACATCTGTTCCGATCAACACACAAGCATCATACCCCTTTCGCAATACAGATTCAATTGCATGGTACATCCGCTCTCCAAGTCCTTCTCCTTCTTGCGGAAAATAAACCGCCTCTTCGCCCAGCAGGGGATAGAGAAGCCCTTCCTTTCCTTCTGGCGTATAGCAGATGAACAGATCCGCCCCCGTCTCCGTACACGCATTCTTAACATCTTTCAGGAAACAACTATGCAGATGAACACACTGTCTGGCACTTAAGTATGGCATCATCCTTGTCTTTGTCTGTCCCGGTAAAGGAACTCTAGTAAATACAATCACTGCTTTTTTCATTCCGAATCCTTCTATCAAACTTTTTTAATATCTCTTTTAATCCTTGTTTTGCTCCTTACCACAACTTTGTCTTCATTCTGTTCAGCATGGATCCGCCCGTATCCGGCTTCTCATGAATGCCTAATATCTCGGACAACACATGCTGCACATTCTTACAGCCATTTCTGGCAAGATTACCAGAACAAGAACCGCAATAGGTATATACTACCTGATTTTCCGTCATCTCTTTCGCCAACTTTTCAGCCATTCCTCTGGCAAGTTCAGGCTCTTTCACTCCTGCACAACCGCCAAGCCCACAGCACTGTACACTCTGAAGCACCGTACATTCCTCTCTAAAAAAAGGACGAATCTCTTCCAGCCACTTATGTTTCTCGCGGTCCGGACAAGGCATAAAGACAGAAGCATCTCCCGGAATCTGGCTTCCCAGTCCCAGGTCTTTCAGTTTCTCGTAAATGCTTGCCACACGGACAGACAATCTAGGTTTTAGGAAATGATAACAGTTCGGACACATGGTAACTAATTCTGTAATCCCATACTTTTTCAGCCGTTCCTCTATTCCATGAATAATTTTCTCTTCTTGCGCTGTCATCCCTAATTCCGCAACCGGCTTGCCACAACAGTCATATACAACCCCCATGCCTGCTTTATTCCTCATCAGTTCCACCAGTTTCTTCGTAGTCTTCGGATAAAATGACGGGAAATTACATCCTGGAAATAAGGCACTCTTCCCGGCAGCATTCCGATAATTCCGAAACAAATAATCCTTCTTCTCCATTAGAAGCATTCCATATCCTTTTTCTCCCGGCTGTCCATTATTATCTCTAGAGTGTTCTCTTCTGATATTCAGAATCTCTTCCCTTCCATCAATTCCAACCGGACACACCTCGGTACATCTGCCGCACAAGAAGCAATGATATGCCAGTTCCTCCAACCGCTTGCGGTCTCCAATATCAAGCTTATATTTGCTTAGGAAATCACAGTTCTTCTGACAGATATGACAGTGTACGCATTCCGATGCATTCGTTTTTCTTTTTCCCAGCCTCTCATCCTGCCTATTCTTTCCCATCTTCCAGCGTTCCTTTCTGCACATATCTCTTCTTTAAAAATGCTCCGATCCCCATCACTGCGATTGCAAGCACAATTGCAATCCCAATATACAGAATCCGATTCTCCTTATCTGCAAGTCCTGCCGTTCCCACCGTATATATGGCAGTTCCAGGCAACATAAAAAACAGAGAACAGATGGAATAGGTACTGAACCTGATATCAGTAATCCCATACGCAAAGTTCTGAAGATTATAAGGAAATAATGGAACCAGACGCGTAATCATAAGTACGAAGATCTCGTTGGTTCCGCTCTCATCAAAGAGCCATTTCTTCAGATACTTATTCTTCATGACCATAGGCTTCACACTATCTTTTAAGAAGAAACGTCCGGCAAGAAATGCGAACATAGCACCTATGGTCGTTGCAAGAGAGCAGAATACCGTTCCAAGCACCGGACCGAACAAAAGTCCGGCAATGATTGCAAACGTCACACCGGGAAGTGCCAATACTACACATCCAACCGCCGTCAGCACCATATAGATCGCCGCTGCCAGCATCAGATTCTCCTGAACCATCTCCTCTAAGAACCTTAAGTTATCCATATCACTCAGATAAGAAGACCATCCAAATATATAATTCAAAACCAGAATCAATACAATGATTCCGATGAATATCCATAGTTTTTTATTTTTCATCTTTACACATCCATATTGCAATGCTATTTCTAATTACTAGCATCAATGAGGCTGCTCCGATCATCGGCAGCACCAGATAATAAGAGCGAATACTCTCAACATTCACAAACAACGTAAATCCAAGATATACAACTGTGACAATTATCATTACTACAGCCATCACTGCATCTAACTTTCCTAGCTTAGTTCTTTTCTTCATATAACCTACGACAACTAGAATGACTAGTATTAAAACCAAGATTACTGCTACATATTTTAACATATCTACAGGCATTGCCTTCTGAACCTTCATCCGTTGATGATTTACCCAGCGAAGCATTCCCAACTTTCTCTTGGTAAAATACTGAATCACATATGCTCCAACCAGAAATGCCACTGCCAACAAATCCAACACTCCGAATAAAACCTTCTTCATCTTACCTCCATAGCCAGTAAACGCCACTACCCTAAGGCAGCAGCGTTTATTTAAGCCTCTATTCTTCGATTCTAGTCTTCTGCAGCCATACCGGTCGGAAGTTCTCCTACAGTTGTATGCTCGCAATCATCGCTTGCAGGATCACCAACCTGTACCGGATAATCATCATGCATCAGCCACTCATACCATCCGCCATCGTAAACAGAGATATCATCATATCCATTCTCATAGAGTACAAGGAATGGAACAGTTGCTCTCCAGCCTGTACCACAGTAGAAGGAAAGATGGTTATCTAATGTAAAGTCACAGTCAGCCCATACTTCTTTAAGACCTGCCAGATCCTTAACAGTTCCATCTTCATTTGTAAAGTCTGCTACGTCAAATGCTGTCTGTGCACCTTTCCCCCATACAGCACCTTCTGGCTCACCAGCTTTGTCCATATAGTTATATCCGCTGGTCTCACCTAACCACTCAGCCTCGCTACGGATGCTGACAAGTTTAAAGTTATCATCATTCGCAAGTCTGTCTTTTGCATCTTCAATAGATACCCAATACTCTGGATGCGCTGGTACAGTTGTTCCAAAGTCCTCTGCTGCTTCACGCTCATTAGCCTCTGTCTCAAGGTCGTATCCAGCCTCGTTCCATGCATCAATACCTCCATTGAGAATCTTAACATCCTCAACACCTGCCCAGATATATGCGTAAGCCACACGACCTACACCAGCAGGGTCCTGACCATACAGGATAACCTTAGTATCTTTAGTAATTCCGTGAGAAAGCAGATTCGCTTCTACCTCTTCTGCAGCAAGCAGATTATATGCTCCTTCTTCAGAACCGGTAGCATCCTCTACTTCCGTATCACCTACGTGAATCGCTCCCGGAAGATGTCCTTCATTATAATCCGGGCTGGAATCTACATCATCATAAGAAACTTCGCAGATAACGTAATTCTCGTATCCTTCCTGATTACCATCAATTACACTTTTTACCCACTCTGGTGATACATAGACAGTTCTCTGGTCTACAGCCTCAGCCTCTACCGGCTCTTCTTCTGCTGCATCTTCTTTGGTAGTCTCTTCCTTGGTGTCCGCCTCTTTTTCATCAGATGAAGAACCACATCCTACTGCCAGAGACATTACCATTACTGTACATAACAGCATGCTTAATACTTTCTTCTTCATGGTTTTCTCCCTTGCTTAAAATATAGTTTATTTGCTGCTGTTCCCATTGCCGCAAACCGACATTTATAGACAATTCCTATAAATCATCCATTGATGCTTACGAACAAGAATTCTGCAACACGGATAGTATAGCAATTATCCCTTACAATTTCAATAAGTTAGTCATATGCAATATTTTACATTTTAATAGTTTTTTTCTATAAACAATTTCATTGTTCGACATTTTCTATAGTTCTTATCAGTGCTATGATTTTCTCCACCGAATCTGCTATATAATCCGCTTCATCCAACTCTCCGCATTGCCCGAATCCGTAGTCACATCCAATAAACAAACCTCCGCATGCCCTGGCACATTCCAGGTCTCCCTTTCTGTCTCCAATCACAATATAAGGTCCTGGAAATTCCTCCTGTATATGCTTGACAATCTCCGTCTTAGGCGCGAATCCATAAGATTCACAATCATAGAATCTGGCAAACCACCGCTGCATATCGAACTCTTTCCAGTTTGTCTCACGATACGCCACTTTACAATTACTCAAGATAATCATCTTATGACCGTTTTCTTTCAGTGCATCCAGCATCTTCTCTGCACCAGAATACCAGACAGCCTGACCATCAGCAATCCTCCTTGTCATGCCTGATCCTACCATAGCACTTGCCTGATCTTTTATCTCCTGCGGCAGTTCCGGCAGAAATGCATTCCACATCTCTTTACTGTTCATCCCAAGCCAGCCGGCAATCGTCTCTGAAGCAATCTCCTGCCTCTTTGTATAGCCTTCCCTGACCAGCCAGTCATACGCCTGACGAAAAGCCGGCTCATAGATCCGCAAGGTATCATGTATGGTTCCGTCATAATCGAATATTAATATATGCCGCATCTTACATCTGTCCCATCAGATTCACCATCTCAATCGCAGACAGCGCACAGTCATACCCCTTATTGCCAGCCTTACTTCCTGCTCGCGCGATCGCCTGCTCAATATTCTCCGTCGTCACCACGCCAAACAGTACCGGAACACCTGTTGCCAGCCCAACCTGCGCAACACCTTTGGACACCTCATTACATACATAATCATAATGAGATGTATCACCACGGATCACCGCTCCAACGCAGATGACCGCATCGTATTTCCCTGACTGAGCCATCTTAGAAGCCACAACCGGAATTTCGAACGCCCCCGGCACCCACGCCGCAGTAATATGATCCTCTTCCACTCCATGTCTCACCAGTCCGTCAACCGCACCGCCTAACAACTTATTCACAATGATCTCATTAAACCGGGATGCCACAATCCCAACCTTCATCCCCTCCGGTGCAACAACCTTTCCTTCCAATACATGAATTTCTCTCATCTTTCTTATCCTCCTGTTATAATTCTATTTTATGAAAGATGTGTCCCATCTTTTCTTGCTTTGTTCTCATATATACTACATCGTATTTCTGCGGCGCAATCTCAATCGGCACACGCTCCTTAATCTCCAGCCCGAAATCACTCAGTCCATACACCTTCTCCGGATTATTGGTCAGAAGTCTTAATGACTTTACCCCAAGATCTCTAAGAATCTGCGCTCCAACCCAATACTCCCGAAGATCCGGCGCGAATCCCAGCCTGATATTCGCCTCCACAGTATCCATTCCCTGTTCCTGGAGTTCATATGCCTTCAACTTGTTAATCAGCCCGATTCCTCTGCCTTCCTGCCGCATATACAGGACAATCCCTCTTCCCTCTTCCTCAATCTGGCGCATCGCCTCCTGTAACTGCTTGCCACAGTCACATCTCATGGACCCAAATGTATCTCCGGTTAAGCACTCCGAATGCACCCGGCAAAGCACATCTTCTCCGTCTCCAATCTCTCCTTTAACCAGTGCCACATGGTGCTCTCCCGTGATATCATTCACATATCCGTAAATCTGGAAATGTCCGTATTGCGTCGGCATATCGGCACATGCCTCCTGCACCACATGCTTTTCATGAATCCTACAGTAATCCTGAAGATCTTTGATCGTAATGAACTTTAAGTTATACTTCTTCGCCAGTTTCCACAGATTCGGTGTCCGCATCATGGTGCCGTCATCCTCCATAATCTCACAGCACACTCCACACTCTTTTAGTCCGGCCAGACGCATAAGATCTGTCGTTGCTTCCGTATGGCCATTTCGAACCAGAACACCGCCCCTTCTTGATATTAACGGAAATACATGTCCCGGTCTTCTTAGATCCTGCGGCCGTGTCGCCTCATCCACACATTTCATCATCGTATAGGAACGCTCTGCCGCTGAGATTCCTGTCGTTGTATCCACATGATCAATGGATACCGTAAATGCCGTACAGTGGTTATCCGTATTCTCAGATACCATCGGCGGCAGTCCAAGCCTTACCGCAACCTCCGCACTCATTGGCGTGCAGATTAGCCCTTTTGCATGGCTTGCCATGAAGTTGATATTCTCCTGCGTTGCAAACTCAGCCGCACAGATCATATCTCCCTCATTCTCACGGTCCGGATCATCCGTCACCAAGATGATCTTTCCCGCTCTTAGATCTTCCAGTGCTTCTTCCACAGTGTTATACTGTTCTGTCATCTCATTTTTCCTCCTTATATTCCATATTCTCTTAAGAAATCCATCGTAATCCCGGACGAAGCCTCTTCTTCCTCCGAAGCGGCAAATCCCAATAATCGCTCTACATATTTCCCCACAACATCATTCTCCAGATTCACCAGATTGCCTGGTGCCTTTTTCAATAGTGTGGTTTCTTCTCCGGTATGCGGGATTACCGACACTTGAAACCAGGTCTTTCCAACACTTGCCACCGTCAGGCTGATTCCATCGATACAGATAGAGCCCTTCTCCACAATCAGTTTCAGAATGGCTGAGTTGGTTTCAATGGTTACCCACACTGCATTCTCTTCTCTGCGGCAAGACTTAATTACTCCGGTTCCATCAATGTGCCCGGACACAATATGCCCGCCAAACCTTCCATCTGCCGCCATCGCCCGTTCCAGATTCACCAGATCTCCGGGCTTCCCTTGCCCCAGGCTGCTTCTCCGATAGGTTTCCGCCATAATATCTGCGGTAAATCCATCAGGTCTCAAAGACGTTACCGTCAGACACACCCCATTCACGGCAATACTGTCCCCAATCTTCGTCCCTTCTAATACCTTTTTTGCCTGAATGGCAATCTGTCCAGAACTTCCAGCCAATGCAATATGCCGGATTCTTCCCATCTCTTCTACGATTCCTGTAAACATACATTCACCTTCTTCACCTTATATTCCACCAACAGGTCTTCCCCGATCTGTGATACCTTCTCTAACTGAAGGGGTACAGCCTCTGCCGGGAGATCTATGCCCTCTCCGGATACCGGAGACTTTGCCAACTGTCCTCCGAACACCTTAGGCGCAATGAATGCCTTGATCTCCTGTACAATCCCTGCACGCAAAGCACTGTCATTCAACGTACCTCCGCCTTCCAGAAATACACTGTCGATTCCCTGTTCTCCGAGATACCTCATCAACTTCTTAAGATCCACTGTTCCCTTTTCATCAGGCACCACCGCCACCTGAAGCCCCAGATCTTCCAGACGCTTTATTGCCTCTTCATCCTCCACGGCACAGGCTATGATCGTCGGATACTCCCTTGCTGTCTGGCAGATTCGGCTGCCTAACGGAATTCTTAATCTACTGTCACAGATAATACGAACCGGGCTTTTCTTTCCCTCCAGACGAACATTCAGCATCGGGTCATCTGCCAGGACGGTTCCGATCCCTGCCATGATTCCCATACAACAGTGGCGCATCATCTGTACCTCCATCCGGGCATCTTCTCCGGTAATCCATTTAGACGCCCCTGTCTTCGTAGCAATCTTTCCATCTGCTGTCATCGCATACTTCATCACAACATAAGGGGTCTTCGTTGTAATATAGTGAAAGAACACGGGATTCAGACGGTCACATTCTTCTCTCATAAAATCTTCTTCCACCAGGACTCCCGCTTCTCTTAAGATCCTCGCTCCTTTTCCAGCCACCTTGGGATTCGGGTCGCGGGAGCCGATCACGACTCTGGCAATCTTATGCTCCAGAATCGCTTCCGTACAAGGCGGCGTCTTACCATAATGGCAGCACGGTTCCAGAGTCACATAGATGGTTGCCCCCTCTGCCGATTCTGTAAGCGCCGCAATCGCATTGCGCTCCGCATGAAGTTCTCCACAGCGCACATGATATCCTTCTCCGATGATCCGCCCTTCTTTTACAATAACAGCACCTACCATCGGATTAGGATTCGTCCATCCTCTTCCCTTCTTAGCCAACTCAATTGCCCTTAACATATAGTCGCGGTCTGTCATGTACATTCCTTCTTTCTTGTTCATTTTCTCTGATAGCATACCTACAGGACCTGCCACTGGCGGCTCCTTCCGGATGCTTTGGCACACACTAAAAAAGCCCGGCAGATAAATCTGCAGGGCTTTCTCCGGTCATAGTTCCAATATCAATGATCCTTTGTAATAAAAAGAATGTACTTTGCACATCTTAATACACTAGTCATCTTCTTCCATCCAGACTATACTGTCGGCCCCGGAATCTCACCGAATCAACCAAATCATTGGCTCGCGGGCTTTACCGCCGGTGGGGAATCACACCCCGCCCTGAAGATCGTTTCTATTCATGTAACATATTATAATCCCGTCATATGACATTGTAAAGACCTAAATCGCTTTTTCTCTCCATTTACCTCTCTTATAGCAGACGCAAGTTATGATGGCTCCCAGAACCCATGATATCAGAAGAGAGATATAGATACTTTCTCTGCGTCCTCCCGGGAATTCCGCACTTCTCGTCAGATGTACCAGTCCATACGCAATCGGCACACGCAAGACTATTGTCATGACAATCGATATCCACATCGGCGTCACCGTATCTCCTGCACCCCGCATAACACCTGACAAACTCTGAATAATCGCCATTGCAATATATCCAACCGCCAATATCCGCATCATATTCATACTAAGCGTTACCAAATCAGCCGTGTTCGTAAAGATACCCATCAAGAACTTGCCAAATATCAGAATCAATCCTGTGATCGTTGCCGAAAAGCCAATCGCCATTGCCGTTCCTTGCCTTGCTCCCTGAACCACACGGTCGTACGCTCTTGCACCGACATTCTGCCCGGCATAAGTTGTCATAGCCGTACCAAAAGAAAAGTTTGGAAGCATAGCGAAGCCATCCACACGCATGACAATTACATTGGCCGCGATAAACTTTTCTCCAAAACTATTGGTCAGGGACTGTACGATCAACATTGCCATAGACATGATCGCCTGCGTGACTCCTGAAGGGACGCCAAGGCGTATGATATTCAGCCCATGCTGGCGCGTCACCTTAAAATACGGCAGCCGAAAATCAAATAATTCCTTCATCCGCATTAATTTGAGCAGACACAACACAGATGATATCGCCTGAGCAATGACCGTTGCCAGCGCAACTCCACTGACCCCCATATCAAACTTCACCACGAACAGAAGATCCAGAATGATATTCAGCACACTTGCCACAATCAGATACAGCAAAGCGGAGATGGAATCCCCAAGTCCTCTTAAAATTCCGCTTAAGATATTGTAGAACGCCAATCCGGCAACTCCCAGAAACAGAATCCTCAGATAAGAAGTACACCAGTCCAAGATACTCTCGGGTGTCTTCAGGAGAATCAAAAGCGGCTTTGCCGCTACCGTCGCCATAATCATTACTAATATAGAGGCAATCCCTGTCAGGACGATACTATTTGCAATCGCTATGGACAGATCTTCCCGCTTTCTTGCTCCAAAGTACTGGGATACCATAATGCTGGCTCCCACACTGATTCCGATAAAAAGTACAATCAGCAGATTCAGGATCGGTCCGGCGCTTCCCACTGCTGCCAGAGCATTATCCCCAACGTAATTCCCCACAACCACGCTGTCTACCGTATTATAGAGCTGCTGGGCAATATTTCCGATCAGCATGGGAACCGTAAAGATCAGAATATCCTCCCAGGGCTTCCCCATAGTCATATCCACAGGGGCAAACATTTTCTTTAGTGCATTCATGTTCTTCCTCCTCGTTTACATACCTCCGATTCTGTTATATCATATATTATAATTTTTTGATATAGTATTTAAAAAATCCTTGTCATATAGTTTTAAAAACTATATAATAATTACATTGAGGTGATAATATGACGATAGACACAAAAGACATGCTAAATAGCATCTTATCCAGTATCTCGCGAATCGACTACGTGAGACCCGGGAATATTCCGAATATAGATCTGTACATGGATCAGGTAACAACATTCATGGAAGAACAGTTAAGTTCCACCAAACGCCATGACGATGATAAGATTCTGACCAAGACCATGATTAATAATTATGCCAAGAATAACCTGCTGCCGCCGCCGGTCAAAAAGAAGTATTCCAAAGAGCACGTACTGGTGATGATATTCATCTATTATTTTAAGAATATCCTGTCCATCAAGGATATCGAGACCATGCTTGCTCCCCTTACGGAGAAATATTTTGACACTGGGGAAGAATTCAATATGACTTCCATCTATGAGGAGATCTGCCAGTTGGAAAAGTCAAGAATTGACCTCTTACAGAAAGACGTTGCCAAGGCTTATAACGGTGCCTTGGACAGTTTCCAGGGTGTTCCTGAAGAAGACAGGGAATATCTTCAGTTCTTCGCATTCATCTGTAGCCTGAGTTTTGACGTCTATGTCAAAAAGCAGATTATCGAAAAATTAATAGACGAACTTCCGGAACCGGAGCATAAAAAGAAGAAATAAGGTCAGCGACCTTATTTCTTTTTATCTCTTCCGTCTTATTCTTGCGGTTTGTCAATCCTCTCAAATACCATATCATATCCATCATTACCATAATTAAGCGAACGGTTCACACGGCTGATGGTTGCAGTCGATGCCCCTGTCTTCTCTGCAATCTCGAGATACGTCTTATGCTCTCTTAACATCTTCGCCACTTCAAATCTCTGTGACAGCGAGAGCAGTTCGTTGATTGTACAGATATCTTCAAAAAACGTATAGCATTCTTCTTTATCTTTCAGACTTAATATCGCACTAAAAAGATAATCTACTGCATCAGTCCTAATCTTCTTATTCATAGCATAATCTCCTTCATAACAGATTCATCACTGTTACATTTTAACACAGTAAATTCATAAAGTCTACACCTTTTTATTTCGTTTTAAAGAAGTCTTTAATTTTTCCAATGTGACATTAGCAATCAGTTCTTCTGGGAAACCTATTTCCTCAAGAACACTCCCTGCATATGGGAATCCTGCGATATCCGCATCCACATGGGAATCGCTCCCCAGTACGATCAATGCCCCCTGTTTCTTGCACTCCTTCAATATCTGAAGACAATTCTCCCTGGTATTGACACGAAATCCCTCCGGACGCAGAGAAGAATTATTCACCTCAATCAACGTTCCGGTCTTCTTCGCTTCTTTTACAAATACCTCAAAATCAATCGGGAATCTTCCATCATCCGGATGACCGATAATATCCACATATTCATTCTGCATTACATTCAGATACGCCTCCATGACCAGTTCTTTTGAATGTTCCTCGTGAAAACACGGCGTATGCATGCTGGCAATGGCTATATCCAATTCCTCCAGAAGTTTCTGCGGGAGATCCACTTCTCCTGCTCTGTTCATAATATTTAATTCCGTTCCCAGCAAAAGTTCAATGCCGTTCATCCTCCTTGGCACGATCCGCAGATTTTGAAAATAATAGATATGGCAGGTTCCCGGCATCTCTGGCGCGTGCTCAGTGATCGCCAGCCCTTTCAATCCTTTCTCAGCCGCCATCGCTGCCATCTCACGGATGGTATTATATGCATGTCCACTGGCAAGCGTATGGGTATGAGTATCAATCTCTATCTTCATGAATTCTCCCTTCTTTCTTATAAAACATCTGGAAATATTATACAGCATATTGTTTCTCTTTTCTACACATTATAATCTTAGTCTTTATCGATTCCTATTGCAACAAGTACACCATGAAGTACAACAATCCGTTATGAAAGTTATGAGAAATGAGGTAATACGATGAAAAACATGAATTCCACACACGAAAACATAACTATGATGAATCTCAAATCTACGACAGATGATAAAACAACGTTAACTGAAAAATCCAAGAGTCAGCAATCCAATCAAAAAATCATTGACGAATATGACTATCTCTCCAATGCAGCCTCCATGCAGGACTGTACAGGATTAATCCCATCCGAGCCTGTCTCTGTGGAAGAAATCGAATCCTACGAGGAATTATATCATTTTCTCCCTCCAAACGGACGGGCAGCTAATATCAAACCAGACGAACATCCAAGATAATCCGGCATATATTAATCAAAAACGGAGTCTTAATTATGCCTTCTATGAACTTAGTAGCCGTAAACGGAGTCATCCAAAGCATCGCTCCTTTTGGTGACACCTGCTGCCAGCAACAGATTACCATCCAGAATCAGGACGGCGTCCAGAACTTTATTCTAACCCCTGATACGTATGTTATTAACGAAGTACGCTTAAGAGTCGGCATGAATGTTACTGCATTCTATGACGCGAACCTCCCGGTTCCGCTTATATATCCGCCACAATATCAGGCTATTTTCATCGGACGCAGGAATCCATATGAGACCATCTATGCCGGAGAATTTGATGAGAACCTCGAAGCCCTGGATGGCTCTCTGAAACTCAATGTCGAACGCGCCACCCCAGTGGTTACTTCTAACGGGCAGCCCTTTGACTGCTCACTCAGAGATTTTAACAATCTGCTTCTGATTGTATATTATTCAACTACTACAAGAAGCATACCGCCGCAGACAACGCCTCGAAAAGTGATTGTTGTTTGTTAGGGTTATCTGTCTTATGATGTCGAACTCTGATGATGAGCATTTCTTGATTATGGACATTCTGCGGATTATAATGAAAATACAACCTTATATTATTATCATACAAATGGAATCGAGGAATAGTCACTTGCTTATCTGGCAGTGACTATTCCTCATTTTCTTTGACTCCTATCTCATTACATCTGCCATCTATCTACATCCACCGCTTCTTTTCTTACATTATGATGCTGATTCTGATTTTCTGGTTTTGCCTTCTGCGTGATGCTGTTAAACTTTTCATTATTCTTCTTCTGATTTTGCTGTTCCTGTTTTTTCTTATTCATATCACTTTGATTCATAATAACCTCCGTTTCACCATCCTTTATTCATCTGAATATAGTATGCCACTTCTTTCAGATAATATTTATATTCCGATTCGTCATCTCACACAATCTATGTTTTCGAATATACTATACCATTAGGAATTTCAAGGAGGATATATATGAAAAAGCGATTACTTGCTGTAGTTCTTGTCGTTGCTATGACAATGACGACTCTTCTTGCATGCTCATCTAAGGATGACACCAAGGAGACTGCCTCTACGAAAGAAACAGAAACTAAGAGTGAAGATACGGAAGAACTTCCTGAAGTTACAAAGGTGATATTGAATGAAGTGGCTCACTCTATCTTCTATGCACCGATGTATGTAGCAATTGAGGAAGGATATTTTGAGGAAGAGGGGATTGATCTGGAACTTTTGACTGGGTTTGGCGCCGACAAAACAATGACCGCCGTCCTCTCCGGCAGCGCCGACATCGGCTTCATGGGTTCTGAAGCATCCATCTACACTTACAATGAAGGGGCCAATGATTATGTTGTGAACTTCGCCCAATTGACCCAGCGTGCAGGTAACTTCCTGGTTGCACGGGAAGAAATGCCAGATTTTACATGGGATGACTTGAAGGGCAAGGATGTTCTGGGTGGAAGAAAAGGTGGCATGCCTGAAATGGTTTTCGAATACATCCTGAGACAAAACGGCATCGACCCATCCACCGATGTCAATATCGACCAAAGCATTGATTTCGGCTCCACCGCAGCCGCATTTGCAGAAAACCAGGCGGATTTCACCGTTGAATTTGAACCAGGAGCCACAAATCTTGAAAAAGAAGGCAAAGGCTATGTAGTGGCCTCTCTCGGAACCGACAGCGGCTACGTACCATATACCGCATTCTCAGCAAAAAAGAGTTACATCGATAAGAACCCAGAAGTCATCCAGGGCTTCACCAATGCCTTGCAGAAAGGCATGGATTATGTACAGACACATACTCCGGAAGAGATTGCAGCCATCATAGCACCTCAGTTCAAAGAAACCGACACAGAAACAATCACTACCATTGTTACCCGCTACTACGACCAGGATACCTGGAAAGAGAATCTTGTATTTGAAGAGGAAAGTTTCGACCTTCTCCAGGATATATTGGAAGATGCCGGGGAACTTACCGAACGCGCACCATACGAAGATCTGGTCACGACAGAATTCGCTGACAAAGCAGCCAGATAATCAAAAAGGATATCATGCATAACAGATAATCCCCAATTATGCATGATATCCTTATATATTTCCAATAGATTCCTATCTCCGATTCTGTTCCTCTACCAGATGCGCTGCCCCATACATCTCTCGAAGTTTTGGCTTCTCAATCTTGCCAGTTGCATTACGAGGCACATCTGCAAAGATAATCTTCCGTGGTCTCTTATATCTTGGAAGTTTCTTACAGAATTCATTAATCTCTTCTTCCGTACAGATCACACCAGGCTTGATAGATACAATCGCCGCAGCAATCTCTCCCAGACGCTGATCCGGCAGACCGATTACTGCCACATCCAGAACCGCATCATTGGTACGCAGGAAATCTTCTATCTGCACTGGATAGATATTCTCTCCGCCACTGATGATAACATCCTTCTTACGATCTACCAGGAAGATGAATCCATCCTCATCCTCCATCGCCATATCTCCGGTATAGAGCCATCCGTCATGCAGTACTTCCGCTGTGGCTTTCGGGTCATTATAGTATTCCACCATCACGCCAGGACCTTTTACCGCAAGTTCACCAGTCTCTCCCTGTGTCACCAGATTGCCCTTTTCATCAATAATCTTCGTTTCCCAGCCATATCCAGCCTTTCCAATCGCCCCTACTTTATGGATATTCTCCACACCAAGATGTACGCATCCTGGTCCGATAGACTCACTTAAGCCGTAATTGGTATCATACTGGTGATGCGGGAAATATTCCTTCCAATGTTTAATCAGACTTGGCGGTACCGGCTGTGCTCCGATATGCATCAGACGCCACTGCTCCAACTGGTACATCTCAAGTTTAATCTTGCCGCTATCCAGCGCAAGAAGCAGATCCTGCGCCCACGGAACCAGTAACCATACAATCGTACATTTCTCTTCAGATACTGCACGAAGAATAAACTCCGGATTCGCACCTTTCAGAAGGACAGCCTTGCCTCCCGTCAGGAAACTTCCGAACCAATGCATCTTCGCACCCGTATGGTAAAGCGGCGGGATACATAAGAACACATCATCCTTCGTCTGTCCATGATGATTCTGCTCTACTTTTGCAGAATGCATCAATGCTTCATGCGTATGTAAGATTGCCTTCGGGAATCCTGTCGTTCCGGAAGAGAAATAAATTGCAGCATAATCATCATCGTTAATGTCAATCTTCGGAGACTGGCTGGAGCAGTTCGCAGAATGCATGACATAATCCTCTGCGAATCCCGGACATCCATCCCCCACATAATACAGTAATCTATGCTGGCTGATCTCATCTGCCACTTCTTCCACACGTCCGATGAATTCCGGTCCGAATACCAGCACGTCCACTTCTGCCAGTTCCACACAATACTTAATCTCATCCGCAGCATATCGGAAATTAAGCGGCACTGCCAACGCTCCCGTCTTCAGGATACCAAAATAAATCGGCAGCCACTCCAGACAGTTCATCAGCAATATTGCTACTTTATCTCCTTTTTTAATTCCTCTCTCCAGCAAAAGATTCGCGAAACGATTCGCTTTTTCATTAAAAACATTCCATGTAATCTCACGACGATAGTATGAAG
The DNA here is from genome assembly GCF_050313795.1 of Bariatricus sp. SGI.154. NCBI lineage: Bacteria > Bacillati > Bacillota > Clostridia > Lachnospirales > Lachnospiraceae > Bariatricus > Bariatricus sp. SGI.154. Next base: position 125,678 of record NZ_JBNPMC010000002.1, on the reverse strand, counting down.
CACGCACCGGCTCAATCAGTTCATACTCCTTCCATGTAACCCTTCTCGTCTCCGGCATCTCCGGGTTAATCTCCACAAGACATACATCCTCTCCATAGAGACGGCAATTCTTCTCCAAAATATCCGTAATAGGCATGATAATCCCCCTTTTATGATATATCTTTCCGTACGTATTTTCGCGCTTTAAAGCGCCCAATCACTAAAGTCCATCATACCGAATTTATCAAGAAATGTCAATCTCTATTTACACTAAATATACCACCGTTTCATAAGGCTGAAGTCCAATCTTCTCACCTATCTCACATTCCGCTGCCGCATCATTCCTATAATTCCCGATCAGAACCTTTCCCTGGCATCCAGCGAATTCCTCCGGAACCTCATACTCTACCTGCTGTTCGTTGAAGTTACACAGTACAAGCAGTTTCTCTTCTCCCAGCGTCCTCATATACGCATAAATCTCTTCACTGTCCGGAAGCAGCAAGTCATATTTGCCATACACGATGATCTCATACTGCTTTCTCAGAGCAATTAACTTCTTATAATAATGGAATACGGAAGTCTCCCTGCTCATCTGCTCTTTTGCATTGATTTCTTTATAATTCGGATTCACTGGAATCCACGGTGTTCCTGTTGTGAATCCTGCCTGGTCACTGTCGTCCCACTGCATCGGAGTTCTGGCATTATCCCTGCCCTTATAACTGATATAGTCGAACATATCCTCCGGCGCAACGATTCCCTTCTCTGTCAGTTCATGATATGCATTGATGCTCTCAATATCCCTGAACTCATCCAGAGAAGTGAACGGATAATTGGTCATTCCCAGTTCTTCTCCCTGATACACATAAGGAGTTCCCTGCATCATATGAAGACAAGTTGCCAGCATCTTCGCAGATACCTCCCGATACTGCGGACTGTCATTACCCATGCGTGACAGGAATCTTGGCTGATCATGATTGCACCAGTACAGGCTGTTCCATGCTTTGCCTTCTAACTCTGTCTGCCATTTGCTCATGATCTTCTTAAGTTCCGTCAGGCGGATCTTATTATGATTCCACTTAAAACTCTCGCCGCCATCCAGATCCATGTGCTCGAACTGGAACACCATGTTCAGTTCTTTTCCGGATGAAGATGCATATTTCTTCGCCTCTTCTACCGTAACACCAGAACATTCTCCAACCGTAATCAAGTCGTATTTTGATAAGACTTCCTGATTCATCTCTTGCAGATACTCATGGACATGAGGACCATTCACACAATATGGTCCAAAGTCTCCGTATCCACTCTTGCCAACTGCACCATCCGGCAGTCCCGGCACTTTAGAGATCAGGCTGATCACATCCATACGGAATCCGTCAATCCCCTTATTACACCACCAGTTCATCATACGGAACACTTCCTGTCTCACCTTCGGATTGTCCCAATTAAGGTCTGGCTGCTTGGGAGAAAACAGATGCAGGTAGTACTGTCCCGCCTCTTCATCATACTTCCATGCAGAGCCGCCAAAACATGAGCCCCAGTTATTCGGCTCCTTGCCTTCTTTTGCATCTCTCCAGATATAGTAATCTCGATATGGATTGTCCTCCGACTTCCGGCTCTCCACGAACCATGCATGTTCATCAGACGTATGGTTAACTACCAGATCCATCATAATTTTAATTCCGAGTTTATGCGCCCGATCCAGCATCCGTTCAAAATCATCCATTGTTCCGAATTCTTTCATGATTGCCTGGTAATCACTGATATCATAACCATTGTCATCATTCGGCGACTGATATACAGGTGACAGCCAGATTACATCAATCCCCAATTCTTTCAGATATTCTAGTTTTCCTGCAATTCCTTTCAGATCTCCGATTCCATCCCCGTTGCTATCACAGAAACTCCTTGGATAGATCTGATATACCACACTTTCTTTCCACCATGCCTTTTCCATCTTCGTTTCTCCTTCCATCTACAATCCTCTATTTCTTGTCAATTCCTTTTATGATTCGGTTCTTCTGTCGGTATTCCCTGGGCGGCATACCATATACACCCTTAAATGCCCTGGAGAAATGCAGTTGATTCTCATAGCCGACCGCAGCCCCAATATCTCCAATCGCCAGACCAGTGACTGCCAGAAGATCCGCCGCCTTCGTCATACGGTAATGAATCAAGAACTCCTGTGGTGATTCACCCACTTCTTTCTTAAATATCTTACCAAAATAACTGCGGTCCAACTTACATCTCCTTGCCATATCCTCTACGGTAATATCCTGAGCATAATTCTGTTCAATATAACTCATGACTTCCCTGACATAGAATGCGCTCAATTTGCCACTCTGCAGTTGACGTTTCGACGTGGAATAACGAATCATGCAGTCCAGAAAAAGATAGAGACGGCCAATCAGCCCCATCGGAGTCGCATCCTCACTCTTAATGAATGACATCATGCGTTCCTCCATCTCAGTTCCATGCTCCGGCGTATCCGGTATATAGATTGGAGTCTTCTGTGACACTCCTGCTGCCTCCATGCATTCTCTGGCCCTCAAGCCACCGAACTCAATCCAGACATACTCCCACGGATCATCCTGATCCGCCGAATACATATTCGCATATCCGGGCTCGATCAGAAATCCTGATCCGCCAGATATCTGATATATCATAGTTACGTTATTCTCATCATCCGAATATAACGTCCCCTTTCCCGATATTACATAGTGAAACAGATAATGATTCCTTACATATGGACCAAATGAATGCAGCGGCTTACACTGTTCATACCCAAATTGATATATTGTCAGATCCATAAAACGCTCATCTTGAAAAACCGAAAATAAAGTATCAGCCATTCCTTATCTCCTCTCTTTCCAACAATTACATTATATAATCACATCTCTCATACTTCTTCTCTTATATTGAGAACATATTACACTATTTTGACCTATTCTCCCGCTTTATTCTTTATATTTATAAAACGCTTTATACAATATTTTTCACAATTTCTTCCCCCCTTTTTTATATATTTTTAACGAAATTACCTTCTTTTCATCAATTATATACCATTATGCGTCTACACTTCAACTATTTTATTCCGAAAACGCATTTTGATAAAAAACCCCACACATTGAAACATTTACGTTTCTTCGTTAGACTGCTATCATTTTGTATAGAAAAAAAACAAATCTTCATGCAACATGACGAATGCATGAGAGAAAAGGAGAGGTGTGGAATGAAAAAGAAAGTGATTGCTGTACTTCTTATGGCAACAGTCTTGACCGGCATGGTAGCGACCACCGGATGCGGTAACTCTGCAGACAAAGACGGTAAGACCCATATTACCTTGGTACAGTACAAACCCGAAGCAGTCAAAGCCTTCGAAAAGATGGAGGAAGAATTCAACGCAACGCATGATGATATCGTGCTGCAAATCGAATCTCCGAACGATGCGATGACTGTACTGAAAACCCGTTTTATTAAGGAAGATACACCGGACATTATCGGTATCGGTGGAGATGTTAACTTCTCCTCCTTTATTGATTCTGACATGCTGATGGATATCTCCGACTTCGAAGGAATCTCAGAGATCAAGCCAGCATATCTGGAGATTGCTAAGAATCTGGAATATGTTCCGGAAGATGGTGTATTCTCTATGCCTTACGTTGCTAACGCTGCCGGAGTTCTCTATAACAAGGATATGTTCGAAGAACATGGCTGGGAGATTCCGACTACATGGAGCGAATTCACAGCATTATGTGATGAGATCCAGTCTGAGGGCATTCAGCCACTGTACTTTGGTTTCAAAGATACATGGACCTGTCTTGCACCATGGAACGCTCTCGCTGTAGACTTAGCTCCGGCCGACGTATGCCAGCAGGTGAACAAAGGCGAGACAACCTTCTCAGATGAATACGCAGAAATCTCCGAGAAGATGTTAGAGTTACTTCCTTATGGACCGGAAGATCCATTTGCATACAACTACAATGACGCTTGTACAGCATTTGCAAATGGAGAATCTGCAATGTACACAATCGGTAACTATGCAGTTCCTCAGATTACATCTGTGAATCCTGACATGAATATTGATTCCTTCGTAATGCCAGGAAGTGACAATGCAGATGAAAACGTTCTGAACTCTGGTATCGACCTCCAATTCTGTGTTACCAGTGACTGCGAGAACAAAGAAGCCGCTTATGAAGTACTGTCCTACTTATTAGCAGATGAGACCGTTCAGATCTATCTGGATGACCAGAGTGCAGTTCCTTGTAAAGAAGGAAACTTCGAACTTCCGAAAGTACTCGATGGTATGGCTGACTACATCAAAGAAGGCAAAATGGCCGATTACCAGGATCACTACTATCCTGCCGAGATGTCCGTAGATGCTCAGATCCAGACATTCTTAATCAACGGAGATGTAGATGCATTCCTTAAGAAATTCGATACCGACTGGACAAGATATAACAGAGATATCATCCGCAAGGTACAGGAATACGAAGAAAAAAATGGAGGGAATGAATAATGAAGAAAAAACTGAGTAGAAACCAAACCTTCATGTTAATCACAGTCCCAGTATTATTACTGTTCTTCTGTTTTAACACATTACCTTTGATCAAAGGTTTTATGTACAGTTTCACGAACTTTAAAGGATTCGGAAGCTACGAGATGGTAGGATTACGTAACTACGCTGACTTGTTTACAGATGCCCGTGTAGGAAAATCTTATCTCTTTACATTTAAATTCGCTATACTTGCTACAATCGTAACAAACGTTATCGCTTTACTGCTTGCATTAGGATTAAATGCAAAAATCAAAGCAAAGAGCGCTCTGCGTGGTGTATACTTTGTTCCTAGAATCCTCGGTGGTCTGGTTGTAGGTTATATCTTCGGATATATCTTCACTTACATCCTTCCGGCAATCACTGGCGGCTCCAGTATGCTTTCCAGCACAAAGACAGCATGGATCGCAATCGTAATCGTTGCTGCATGGCAGTCCATCGCACAGACAACTCTGATCTACATATCTGGTCTGCAGACAGTACCGGAAGACGTATATGAGGCCGGTGCAATTGATGGCGCTACAGGATGGAAGAGTTTCAAGGAATTAACCTTCCCACTGATCATTCCATTCTTCAGTATCAACATGGTATTAAGCATGAAAGACTTCCTGATGGTATTCGACCAGATCATGGCTTTGACCAAAGGTGGTCCTGCACAGAGTACAGAGTCTATCTCTTACCTGATCTACAACAATGGTATGGGAGGCGGACAGTTTGGTTTCCAGAGTGCCAACGCCGTTCTGTTCTTCGTAGTAATTGTTGCAATCTCTGTATTCCAGCTTAACTTCACAGGAAAGAAGGAGGAACAGTTATAATGAAAAAGAAAAACAAAGTTGCTGCTGCAACCAATTGGCCACTTACTATATTATTGATCCTTGGCTGTCTGACTGTAATCTTTCCACTTTACATGGCAGTTGTAATCGCATTCAAGAAACCGTCAGAGATGACCAACGATATTGCAGGAGCATTAAGCCTGCCAAAAAGCTGGAGTTTCGAGAACTTTGCTGAAGCTATGCGCGTGACAGACTTCTGGCATTCTCTCGGCTACAGTGTTATGATTACTGTAATCACCGTAGTTCTGGCAATCCTGATTCACTCTATCGCAGGATATGCAATCGGAAGAAGTATGGCAAAGAGCAAATTTTACAAATTCTCTTACCTCTACATTGTTAGTGGTATGTTCGTACCTTTTGCCATCCTGATGATGCCTCTGGTAAAACAGACTGCACAAATGGGGGTTGACAACTGGTTTGGTGTTATCTTATGCTATTTAGTGTTCTATATGCCGATGAATGTTATGCTCTACAGCGGCTACTTAAAGAACATTCCAATCGCACTGGAAGAGGCTGCTTTTGTAGACGGTGCTACCACATGGACTACCTACTGGAAGGTTATCTTCCCAATTATGAAGCCTATGCACGCAACCGTTGCCGTACTGACAGCCCTGGGAACATGGAACGACGTTATGACCCCTCTGGTAATTATGTCCGGAACAGGAACGAACACACTTCCACTTGCACAGTTAACATTCCAGACACAGTTCGGTACGAACTACAACCTGGCATTTGCTTCTTACTTACTTGCATTGATTCCAATCCTTCTGTTCTACATCGTATGCCAGAAGCAGGTTATCAATGGTGTTGTAAACGGTGCAGTAAAATAATTAGATATATTGAAATGAGGACAAACTTATGGCTATTTTATTTGACAGCACAAGCAGACTATTCACATTAGAAACTAACCATAGTATGTACCAAATGAAAGCCGACAGGTATGGGGTTTTACTCCATACCTGGTTTGGTATGAAGGGTTCAGTTTTCGACTATTCTTATCTGATCTCCTACGCAGACCGGGGCTTCTCTGGCAATCCTTACGAAGCAGAGGATGAACGTACCTACTCCCTGGATGTCCTTCCGCAGGAATATCCCACCTACGGAAGCGGCGACTACCGCTCAAGTGCATTAAAAGTCCGCTATCCGGACGGAACGACTGCCTGCGAATTAAGATACGCCGGACATAAGACGCTGGAAGGAAAATATGCTCTTCCAGGACTTCCGGCTATCTATGCGACAGAAGACACGAAAGCCGACACTTTAGTGATTACCCTGGAGGATACCCGCCACTGCTTCTATGTACATTTATATTATGGAGTACTCGAAGAACTTGATATGATCACAAGATCCGTCCGTATTGAGAATCACAGTGACGCAGAGATCTATCTTGAGAATGTTCAGAGTACTTGTATCGATTATTTACATGGTGAATTTGATTTGCATACGTTCTATGGCCGCCATGTAAAAGAACGCAATTACCAGCGTATGACCTTAAGACACGGAATCCAGTCTGTTGGCAGCACCCGCGGAACCTCCAGCCATCAGTATAATCCTTTCTTGATCCTCTCAGGAGAAGATACCACAGAAGAAAATGGAAGTTGTTACGGCTTCTCCTTCCTGTATAGCGGAGATTTTCTCGGAACTGCTGAGTACGACCAGTATAACCAGACCAGAATTCTACTTGGCATCCATCCTGACAACTTCTGCTACTGTGTAAAGCCAGGCGAATCCTTCTACGCACCAGAAGTTGCCATGGCATACTCTCACAATGGATTAGGAGAACTCTCCCGCATCTATCACAAGGCTTACCGCAATCACTTATGCCGGGGTAAATGGACAGCCACAAGACGTCCGGTTCTTCTGAATAGTTGGGAGGGCATATACTTTGACTTCAATGGCGAAAAACTGGTAAAGATGGCAAAAGACGCTGCCGAACTTGGCGTAGAACTCTTCGTCATGGACGACGGATGGTTCGGCAAACGGGAACTGGATGTATCCGGGCTTGGCGACTGGATCGTCAATGAGAAGAAACTTGGATGTACCCTTGGAGAACTTTCCGATCAGATCCATGATCTCGGAATGCAGTTCGGTATCTGGTTCGAACCAGAAGGCATTAACGAAGACAGCGACTTATATCGCGCACATCCGGACTGGGCACTTCAAGTTCCGGGCAAATCACCTTGCCGGTCTCGTCAGCAATTATTACTAGACTTCTCAAGAGAAGATGTAAGGGACTATATTTTCAGCCATATATGCCAAGTTCTTGATTCCGCTAAGATCGAATATCTGAAATGGGATCTCAACCGAAGCCTTTCAGACTTATACAGCGCCCTGCTTCCAGCAGACAGACAGGGAGAAGTAGCACATCGTTTCGTCCTCGGCTTATATGACATGCTGGAAAAATTGACACAGCGCTACCCGGATATGCTGATTGAAGGCTGCAGCGGAGGTGGCGGACGTTTCGATGCCGGTATGCTTTATTACACACCACAGATCTGGTGCAGCGATGATACCGACGCCATCGAACGACTCAGTATCCAGTACGGTACCTCCTTCGGATATCCAGTCAGCACCATGGGATCACACGTATCCAAATGTCCAAACGAACAGACCGGACGCAACACTCCGATCAATACCAGAGCAACCGTAGCAATGTCCGGAACCTTTGGATACGAATTAGATGTAAACGAGATGTCTGAGGAAGACAAGTCTATCGTAAGAAGCCAGATCGACGAATTCAAAAAATACTATGATCTGATCCAATATGGCGATTACTACCGCCTTACGAACCCGGATACAGCCGAGAGTTATCATGGATGGGAATTCGCCGCTGCGGATGGCAGCGAGGCACTCCTGTGTATCGTAGCACTCCAGATTCATCCAAACGGACCAGGCTGCTGGATGAAAGTAAAAGGACTGAAGCCGGATAGTATCTACACTGTGGACGGAAAAGAATACCCGGGTGATGTGCTGATGAATGGAGGGCTTTTGCTTCCAGCAGCAACGGAAGAGTATGAAAGTTTCCGCATTCATATTGTAGAAAAGATGGGAATTTGATTCATGAAGAGTAATTTGTAAGGTGTACGGCAGAGAGGGGCAGTATGGGAGTTCTTATCCGACTCCAATCGCCTACAAACCGTAAGTTCAAAAGAGGTCTAAAATCAGGAATCGAATGTATTCGCCGGAAAAATCTGAAAGATTTTTCCGACTCAGACATTCTTGAATTCTGTGCTTGTAGCACATAATTCATCCTGATTTTAGATCTCTTTTTCACTAACGGTTGTACGGCTCTTCTACGGATATGAACTCCCATACTTCCCCTCTTTGCCTGACATTCTTATGTGTGACTCTTCATGAACGGGGAGGATTCCTGGCGGAAATACGTGGGGAACGGTGTTGGATGGGTAACAGATTGGGAGTAGAACGGATGTAAGGAAGAGGGAGAGCGGGGCGAGTGATTGCTTTGCGTATTGGAATTGTGTTGGTTGGAACGAATTTATATTCATGAAACAAACAGGAGTTTTCTTCATTCTCTTACATGTCCAGCAGGTCTCCTCCACCAATACCGTTTCACACGCATCCCCGCCGGAATCCCCCACGGGAGAAAGCCTTGAGTCCACGGAGATGTCAGGTGCAAGGGCAGGGAAGTTGTGGGCTGCGGCCGTATCATAAGCCTTAGACCTCGTTGCAGAAAAAGATACCGTTCGTTCGTGCGAAACCAGGACTACAAGTCCTGGTTTCGAGGGCATCTGAGTCGTAAGGCCATCAAGGGCTTACGGCGAATATGCCCGGTTAGAACTGACGATATCTTTTTCTGTTACGAGGTCTTGGCGAAATGATCCGGCCAAAGCCCACAGCTTCCCTGCCCTTGCACCGTACACCTCCAACACTCCACTTTCTACATCAAATTCCCACTTACGCCTTCATTCGCTTCGTAATATATCCCTTCACTTCATCTTTCGGCATATCCAGCGCCACTGCAAGCTCCCCATACAGGAATCTCTCTGCAATATTCAGATACTTATCATCCACATTGATTGCTTTCTTCCCCGAAGCCATCCTCTTCATCTTCCGCAGATAAGAAGTCTTAATAATTGCAATCCACTCCCGGCACTGATTCTTCATCAACGCTTCTTTATATAACATCTCTCTCCGCTTCTCATCAGGCACCCAGATTGTCTCGATATTCGACATATCCGCAATCAGCATCTGCGCTTCTTCATTAGAGATCACTTCCCGAATCTGTTTCTTCTCATTATCCACAGGTGTATACAGAGTTCCACCGGCATCATAGAGCGGTTTTAAGGTATAGTAGTCTTTCTTCTTATCTGAACAACTCATATTCAGTTTCCCTATACTTGTCACTTCGCATACACCTTCTTTATAGTGCGCCACATAATCACCAATCTTGAACATAATTACCTCCTCATATGGTTCGATTCCACCTGTTCCAACATAAAGGACTGCCAAAGGCGTTTACCTGTAAGAAGATAAACAGCGTACAATCAAAGCATATATGCTTACAGATTGTACGCCAGTATGTCTGGAGTTACATCTATGAAGTTCGCTTTCACACCGACATAATCCCTTTATACACTATATTATATCACGTGAAAAATTTTAATGTAAGAACATTTTTCAAAATTTGTATAAAAAACTGTTAATATACACTATAATTTTTAATTACATAACAAGTATATGAAATACTACTACTTCAACTCAACAAGTACATGAAATACAGTTAATTCAACTTAATGTCAGAATAGAAACTCCTACCGTCTCCTCTATACTCTATCTGGAATATATCCGCTATCGTCTCTGCTATATCTGCAAAACTATTTCTAATGCCAAGATTCACATCTTGCTTTAGTGACTTTCCATAACATAGACAAGGGGTATATTCCCTGCTGTGATCCGTTCCTTTGAATCCAGGATCGCATCCGTGATCCGCCGTAATAATTAAGATATCATCCTCCCGCATCTTCTCCATCAGCATTCCAATCTGGATATCCACCTCATTTAACGCATTCACGTATCCCTCTATATCATTACGATGCCCGTATATCATATCAAAATCCACCAGATTCACGAAGCACAAGCCTTCAAAATCTTGCTCTGTTAGCGCTAGCGTCCGCTCCATATTCTTCGTATTGCCTTCATTCGGATAAGTTTCCGTAATTCCACTTCCGGCGAAGATGTCATTGATCTTCCCTACGCCAATCACTGCGTAACCTTTTTCCTTCATCACATCCAGAATCGTAGGTCTTGGAGGTATCAGGGAAAAATCATGCCTGTTGACGGTTCTCTGATAATCAGGATACTTACCCACGAAAGGTCTTGCAATCACACGTCCTACACCGTGCTCTCCCTTAAGAATAGTTCTTGCCTTCTTACAGTCATCATATAATTCCTCTAAGGGCACGATTTCCTCATGGGCTGCAATCTGGAACACACTGTCTGCCGAAGTATAGACGATTAATTTCCCCGTCTCCACATGCTCTTTTCCATAAGTTTTAATAACCTCCGTCCCGGAATACGGAAGATTGCACAATGTTCCCCGCCCCGTCTGACGCTCGAATTCTTCAATGATCTCCTGCGGAAATCCATTGGGATAAGTAGGCATTGGCTTTTCTGATACTACTCCCGCAATCTCCCAATGCCCTACGGTTGTGTCTTTTCCCGCAGACTTCTCTGTCATCTTAGCATAACATCCAATCACGCCATCCTGCTCATCCCGAAAAGAAGTTCCTTCCAGATTATATAGCCCCAATGCTGTCATATTAGGAACACATAACCTTCCGCTTCGAACACAGGTGCCGAAGGTATCACATCCCACATCATCGAATTTCTCTGCATCTGGTGCTTCTCCGACACCTGCACTATCCAATACAATTAAAAATACCCGTTTCCCCATATTGCCACACTCCTTTTGCTCAGATTATTTATTGTATTATCATTTCAAATCAGATTGGAAATCAATATCCCGTAATTCTTCTTCCAAAGCCTCCAACATCATAATCTCTTGTGGATACCGTCTCATTACCTGACGGCCTCCCACATCCCCAGTTAACGAAAGCAAGTCCGGAAAATATCTTCTGTCCCATACAACCGGATTTCCCGGCTGTCCATCTCTTCCAACGCAAACAATTTTCCCCAAGTTATTTCCTGCCGTCTCAATCAGCCGCTCCATCGTCTGATATCTAATGTCCGGCTGATCACATACCGTAAACAGAACACCTTTCAATCCCGGATTCCTCTTCAGACACGCTTCTAAACCCAAACGCACTGAATACGAGATTCCTCTATCCAGATGCCAATTCTCCACCACATGAATTCCCGCTTCCTCTGCTTCTGCTGCAATTTGCGGATACCTGGTCACTACGAATCTTGGAACATCTGCAAACTTCTTTAATTTCTCGAGCATATGCTGATACATAGGTCGCGAATCTATTTCTGCAAGAAGTTTATTATCTCCGAATCTTCTGCTGCCTCCTGCCGCAAGAAGAACAATCGCATAATCCGCCGTCTTTTCTTGCTTCTGAGCAGTCCTGTCAATTCCCATCTCTGTTACACACTTTGCATTCTTGTCATAAGTCCTGATTGCCTTTACGACCCCATCTCCTATAATTCTTGCCTTATCGGATATGGTATCACAGAGTTCTCTGGTGGCTCTGGCATCGATATCTCCTATTTTCAGACCTTTTTTTACTCGTACGCCTGGCTGAAGCATGCCGCGGACAATGCCAGACATCTTCGCATACACAGGTACATTACCGGTTCTGGCAACCATCTGTCCTTTCTCTACCACAGTTCCGATAGTCACGCATGGCTCTATTACTCCATCTGCTTCTGCCTTGATTAGCCTTTCTATCGTATACCCTCCTACATTGCCCGGAACACCGGTATTGGGAATCGCACTACCTTCCCAGATAATCTGCCCAAGACTCCGCCCACGCTTCGTCTCAATCACGCAGTGACAATCTTTGCCTCCGCAAAATCCAGGACCTACCCCTATCACAAAAGGAGCATCCGTCATAGCAGTACCCGTATTACGCTTCGCCATAATCGCATCTACAATTACTTCCGGCTGATACTCCCAGCTGATAGTTGCCTCTTCATCCGCAATCACCGCAATATCTCCTGCTGCCAGAACCTTTTTCGCCTCTTCTATATTATATACACGAATCCCCCGCATATTCTCTACCTGTACTTCATCCTCATATATCGCACGGGAAAGGGCAACAGATCTTCGTACCGTAAGTGGCACCTCTCTCTCAGTCATAATGATCTGACAGTCACAAGCAGAAAGTTTCGATGCAATACCCGTTGCAAGATCTCCTGCTCCCTTTATCAACACCTTCATATATATTAATATCTCCTAATCACAACCTATACTAATTCCGCAGTCATATGCACTTGCCTGATACCATACCACGCTAATTCCTCCGCTATCTGCATTCCAATCTCTCTCCTGCCGGAATCATCTGCCTTATTCAGAATCACATGATAATCCATCCAATCTGCCACATCCTTTCTGCCTCCCCGACCATCACTTGCCAATACAGCAATATCGTGAACAGTCAGAATCTGGCGACAGTTCTTCCCGAGGATCTCTGAGACATATTCTTCTCTTAAGCAGACCTGGTCAATTCGTTTACCAACAGCGTCCAAACCATACACCGACAAGACCTTTCCCGACTCCGGCAGAATCACCGGCTCATGATCTGCAGGCGCCTTACACGGAAGCCCTCTGGCACCGTCCGACTCTATCAGAAGCAGAATCCCTGCTTCTTCTACCATCTCTATCACTTCCCGAAGGAATTCTCCGGAAAATGACTCTAATTTCCCTTTGGCGCATGGGCTTCCCATCCACACTTTTCCTTCTTTCGCAAGAATCTGTTTTAAACGTTTCTTAGAAGGCGTGCCTAGAAAATAATCTGCCTCTATCACCTGAATATGAGTTGTTGTCGTAACGATCACTGGAACCTTCCTACTCTCAGCCTCTTTCATCATCCTTCGGATAACCGTAGTCTTTCCTCCGGCTCCGACAACTGAGATTACCTGCCCCATCTCATCAGAACAGCCAATGGCTTCTGACAAATACTTCTCTGTTCTCCATCTTCCATCCACATAACTTTCTATCATTGATCATCTGCCCGCTTCTATATATTGACCAGCATATGCTTCTCTAATCTGCCCATCTTCTGCGACTAGATTCCCTCGCAGATACACCTGCTCAGCCCTTCCTTTTAACTTAGTCCCTTCATACAGACTATATCCACAGGCAGACTGCTGCTTTTCCGCTTCCACTTTCCATTCGGTTTCAGGATTCCACACTACGATGTCCGCATCACTTCCCGGTGCGATCGCTCCTTTTTGCGGATAGAGATGACAAAGTCTGGCAGGATTCTCCGAAAGCAGTTTACACATCTGCTCCATGGTAATCATTCCTTCTCCGACACCCTTGTAATGCATCAGTGCCGGTCTTTCCTCTGCTCCTGGCATCCCATATGTCATCCCGGCAAAATCCTCTGCTCCTTCCGCTTTCTGACTGTCCGTAAATCCCCAGTGATCGGATGCGACTGCCTGCACCGTATCCTCTTTTAACGCTTTCCACAGAGTTTCCCTATCTTCCTCTCCCCGAAGCGGCGGCACCGTCAGATAGCGGACCGCTTCCTGATTCTCTAATATATATTTACTTTCATCCATGAATAAATATGGCATAGACGTCTCTACATAGACTGTCTGCCCGCTTTCCCTCGCCCGCCGTATCTCTTCATATCCTTCCTTGGAACTTAAGTTCACAATTACAACCGGGGTATCCACACACCTGGCAATCTTCAATATTCTTCCAATCGTCTCAACTTCTGCCCATACAGGTCTTGCATAAGGATAGTCCGATATCAAAGTTCTTGAACCCTTTTCCCTTGCCACTTCCTCCATGCGCGCTGCTATGATTCCTCGATTCTCACACTGAAAACCCGCGATACCGCCCAATTCCTTCACTCTTGCCAGCATCTCATAAATACTCTGATCATCCAAAGTCATCGTATCTTCCGGCATATACAGACGAAACGAATGAATCCCTTCTTCCACAATATGCCCCAGTTCTTCGCTTATTTCTTCATTCCATTCTGTCAGCACAAGGTGGAGCGCATAATCACAACTTACTTTTCCTTCTGTCATCATCCTTCTATGATTCACTACCTCTTCAAGAGACTTCCCGGATTCCTGTACTGCATAATCTACTACGCAGGTCGTCCCACCTGCCAGTTCTGCTTTGGTGCCCGTCTCCATTCCATCCGCTGTCAGAATCCCCGACACTTCCTGATCCATATGAATATGGGAATCCACGAATCCCGGAAGCAATAGCTTTCCTCTCACATCGATGACCTCCACATCCCGGAATGCCAGTTTCTCTCCCATAGCAAGAATCTTCTCTCCCTTGACCAGGACATCTAACTTCTTCAAACCATCCCCGCTTACCACGGTTCCTCCACGAAATAACCGCTTCATAATCTATATCTTCCCTCTTTCTGTCTCAAATATCTGTCTAATATCTCCTGCCTGTCAGTCAATTTTTATGGATGAACCCACTTACTTCTTAGACTGCTGGATCTGCTCATTCAGATCATTTAGATATACCCATCTGTCCATCTTCTCTTCCAATTGCTGCTCTGCTTCTTCTTTTTCCTTCAATAATTCATTTAGTCTGGCAGAATTCGTAACATTGGCTGCAATCTGGCTGTCTAATTCTTCGATTTTTTCTTCTAATACCGCAATATCATCATCAATCGTCTCAAATTCTTTCTGCTCTTTATAGGTGAATTTCAACTTCTTTTCATGTTGCTTCCAAGTATTCTCTCCTGCAACAGTTTTTTTATCTCCTCCCGGCTTTCGTCCAGACTGTCCCTCATCTTCCGGCAATCCCTCCAATTCCTTACGGATCAGATAGTCCGAATACCCTCCTTCAAACTGGCGGACCCTTCCACCCCCTTCAAAAGAAAAGATACGGCTAACCGTACGATCCAGGAAATACCGATCATGAGACACGATAATAATGATTCCGTCAAACCGATCCAGATAATCCTCCAGAATCGTCAAGGTCTGAATATCCAGATCGTTGGTCGGCTCATCTAAGATCAGCACATTCGGAGAACTCATCAGAACTCGAAGCAGATATAATCTGCGCTTCTCTCCTCCTGATAACTTCTCAATCTTCGACCACTGCATCGTTCCATCGAAGAGGAAATTCTCAAGCATCTGTGCCGCCGTAATCTTCCCTTCAGAAGTCGTGATATACTCTCCAACCTCTTTTACATAGTCGATTACCTTCATCGAATCATCCATATATTCATTTTCCTGAGAAAAATATCCTATGCGAATGGTCTGACCAATCTCAATCATACCGGTATCCGGCTTGACATTACCATGAATCATCTTAAGCAGCGTCGTCTTCCCACAGCCATTCGGACCGATAATTCCAATTCTGTCATTTTTCAGGAAAATATAATTGTAACCCTTGATCAGTTTCTTCTCTCCATAAGACTTACTGATATCGGATAGTTCAATGGTCTTATTCCCCATGCGGGATGCTACAGAATCCAGCAATATCCGTTTTTCTTCCTGTATATCCTTAATCTCCTGCATAGCTTTGATACGGTCAATATGCGCTTTCTGCTTCGTACTTCTCGCCCTCGCTCCACGACTTAACCATTCAAGTTCTGTCCGAAGCAGGCTCTTACGTTTACGTTCCGTAGCTAGTGCCATATTCTGTCGTTCTTCTTTCAGTCGGACGAATTCCGAATAATTGCCCGGATAACTGTATAGTTTCCCCTGATCCACTTCTACAATCCGATTTGCCACGCGATCTAAGAAATACCGATCATGGGTTACCATCAGAATCGCTCCTCTGAACTGAATCAAGTATTCCTCCAGCCATTCAGACATCGCATTATCCAGGTGGTTGGTCGGCTCGTCCAATACCAGGATATCCGCCGGAGTCAGAAGCGCATTCACAAGCGCCACCCGTTTCTTCTGCCCGCCGGACATATGCTCTATACGTTCATCATAATCTGTGAATCCCAACTGATTCAACATGGACTTAGCATCTGCCTCGATGGTCCACTGGTTCATCTCATTCACATTGCCCTCTATGGCTGCCTTTAATACGGTAATTCCTTCCGCAAACACGGGAGTCTGAGGCAAATAGCAGATCTTCACCTGGTTCCCCATACTGATCTTGCCGGAATCATAAGGCTCAATCCCTGCTGCTACTTTCAGAAGCGTGGATTTGCCCATTCCATTAATTCCGATGACACCAATCTTCTCCCGTTCATTGATGCTGAATCCTACATCATCGAGGAGTATCCTGTCGGTGTAGGATTGGGTAATATGCTCCATTGTAAGTAAGTTCATGTTTTATTTTCCTTTATCTTCTTAAAATTTATCTTTTTGTTTTCTTTATCTAACTGGATGCTGCTTTGGCATCTACACATCTATTTTGCTGGTTTTTCTGTAAGATGTCAAGTATAGCAGGTATCTCTGTGAAACTTCTGCATATTCCACATCTGTAAAAAATGGGAATTTGGTTCTTGAAGAGTTGTTCAAGAGTGTACGGCATAGAGGGGAGATTGTACGGCTCTTCTACGACACTGAACCATCCAATCTCCCCTCTATGCCTGACATTCTCCGTGTGTAACTCTTAATGAACGGGGAGGATTCCTGACGGAGCGTGCGTGGAACGTTTTGGATGGATAACAGGGTGTGCACGTGGAGAAACACTTTGTGAAAGATAGCAGAGTGGGCGTGTAAAGAGAGCAGGGAGAGGGAAGTCGGCTATCATATATCTTAGAAAGTAACTTTACATACCTCGTTCACATGAAAATGTCCAACGGTATGTAAAATAAGGCGATTAGAAGTGTATTTCTATGTGTTTTTACATACCTTATTACAATAAACTTGTCCTGCAGTATGTAATATGGCACAAATTACAAGTTAATCTACGCATTTTTACATGCCTTGCCAAAAAAGAAGCGTTCTGCGGTATGTAATGGCCAAGAAAGAAACTACTGTTTACTTCACAATACATATACAAAGCGATCACTCGCCCAGTTCTCCCTCACATCCGTTCCATTTCCAATCTGTTATTTATCCAACACCGTGCCCCACGCACCCCAGTCAGGAATCCTCCCCGTTCATGAAGAGTCACACATAAGAATGTCAGGCAGAAAGGGGGAGTATGGTGGTTTGTAGGCGATTGGAGTCGGATAAGAACCACCATACTCCCCTCTCTGCCGTACACCTTACAAATTACTCTTCATGAATTAAATTCCCATTATTTCCCCCGTACATTCTTCAAAGCCGTCTTAAACTTAATCGGATTCCCATAATGCAGTGTCCCAAACCGGAAGATCTTCGCCGCCAGGATTCCCGCCACAACGCAGCTTAGAAGCAGCAAGCCTCCTGATAACAGTATCTCCCAGACTGCCACACTTCCCATAGATACTCGAATGAACATTGCATTTCCGGAGGTAAATGGTATGAAAGACGCAACTTTTATCAGCATTCCGTCGCTGTCAGACATCCCGAAAATCGCAACCAGGAACGAAGCAACATAAATCATCGTAATCGGTGTTGAACTCTTGCTGATATCCTCTGTCTTAGACACCATCGCCCCCAGCATTCCGAAGATGAATGCATACAAAAGATAACTCATAAGCGCAAAGAAAATATAAGTTACCAATACTCTGACAGGTATCTCAAACAGGAAGTCTAAAAGTCCTCCCCACTTCTCTCCAAATGTATGATATGACAGGAATCCGCTTCCCAGGATTACTGCCGCCTGTATGATACCAGCAATTGCTCCTGCCAACACTTTACCGAAGATCAGACTGTTAGAATTCACGCTTGTAACCAGAATCTCGATCGCCCGGTTACTCTTCTCCGTTGTAACAGATGTCGCTATCATCTGCCCATAGAATAGAATCAGAAAATACACAACAAAGATCAAAATATACGTATATCCATAATTGCGAGCGCTATTTTTCCCAAGAATCTCCGGAACCACCGTAACTGCTGCATTCTCCAGATTCGCCGCTTCTTCCGGACTTAATCCCAGTTCCACAAGATACTGTTGCTTACGGTACTGATTCAGCGCCATTCCAAACTGCTCTGACAATGTATCACTAATAGAAAGATTATTCACCACATAGGTAACCTGATATCCATCCTTAAGTACGAATCCCGCTTCAATTTCTTCCGTTTCTACTGCCTGTTTCAGTTCTTTTTCATCTGCAAATTCAGTCCATTTTGCAGGAAATACTGTAAGCAGAGAGTTCATATCCCGAATCTCCTCCGTTTGGACGCAGATTCCCATTTTTTCCATGTTCTCTTTCGCATCTTCTCCACTCGAATCATCGCCAAGCAGACCAGGAATCAACGTAGGCACAATAATCACTGCCGCAAGTAAAACTGCCAGCACCGCCGTTGTTATCACAAAACTTTTATTCTTAAAATAGTTATTCAGTTCGAATCTTAATACCGTCATGAATTGTTTCATGCCTCATCACCTGCCTTTTCTACAAAAATATCATTAAGAGACGGCTCATATAGCCCGAAGAACTCTAACTCCACCTCTTCCTCTACCAGCCGTTTCAGAATCGCATTCTTATTCTTC
Source organism: Bariatricus sp. SGI.154 (assembly GCF_050313795.1). Classification (NCBI taxonomy): domain Bacteria; kingdom Bacillati; phylum Bacillota; class Clostridia; order Lachnospirales; family Lachnospiraceae; genus Bariatricus; species Bariatricus sp. SGI.154. Next base: position 106,636 of record NZ_JBNPMC010000002.1, on the reverse strand, counting down.
GGATGATTCTTACGGATAATCACACGATCTTTTTGTATCTTCTCCACTTCCAGAATATCTGCATATCCCATCTCCAATCGTTCAGCCAATTCAACCGGGCTCTCTGCCAGACTTGATAATACCAGGCGATCCCGCCCGAATTCTCTCTTAATCTCTCTCAGATCTCCGAAAAGCACGATCTCACCATGATTCAAAATCGCAATCTCCTCACAAAACTCCTCCACATAACTCATCTGGTGACTGGAGAAGATGACCAGTTTTCTCTGCTGTATCTGCTCCCTTATCACATCCTTTAGAATCTGGGAATTCACGGGATCAAGGCCGGAAAACGGCTCATCCAGGATAATGATATCAGGGTCACATAGCAGTGTCTGTGCGAGTTGTACTTTCTGCTGATTTCCTTTGGATAATGTCTCTAATTTCCGATTCTCATATTCTTCCACACCCATGCGCTTAAGCCATTTCTTCGTCTGTTCCTTAGCCTTTTTCGCATCCAAGCCTCTGAGCATTCCCAGATAGATCAGTTGCTCGCTGACCGTTTTCTTAGGATAGAGTCCTCGTTCCTCCGGCAGATAGCCAATCTGATGCTCCCGTGGACAAAATGGCTTCCCGTCCAGAAGAATTGTTCCACTGTTGCTTTTAAATACATCCATCAGTATACGAATCGTCGTTGTCTTTCCTGCACCATTTCTCCCTAATAATCCAAGAGCACTGCCACTCTCTACAGAAAACGAGATACCGTGAAGCACTTCCCGTTCTCCGAATATTTTCGTCAAATCTTTTACTTCCAATTTCATATATTTAGTTTCGTTCCTTTCATTTTTGTACATGCCCGACAATAAGTAACCACCAGCGTAATCCAGACAATACCAAGCAGCAGCACAGCAAGAATCCCTGTATTCCACATCAGATTCCCCAGCATGGCAAAGACTGTCAATACAGGCATCACCCTGTTCAGACGGAGATATGTCTTATAAGCAGCCTGATAAATCATCTCCCGTTCCGCCTCATCACAATTCTCAAGCCACTGTTTCTGGAATTCCCCTGATGTCGGATCGGCTTTCTTGTCAGGATAGATCCGCTGGATTGTCTTTACATAACGCATCTGCCAATAGCCGTTGTATATATTAAGAGCAATAAAAATGCCAAAAGACAGCATAAGATTTTCATCGCCTGCGCTGACAACACGACCTATATAAGACATGGAATACACCGTCGCAAGCACGAAAATGGATACCACCATGATTGTCGTAGTTCCGATTAAGCCAATGCTGCCTATATGTTCCAATTCATACTCGATCTCATCGCCCCGCTCATCTTCCGCATCTGGGAACTCTTCCCCCAATCTCCGCATTCTCTTCAACGTCAATTCACCGGTTACGATCGAAGCAATCGTCAAAAGAATCAGCAGCATAAAAAGATGATTGCGAATGATACCCTGTATTATCCCGGCATACCTATCCCATTCACTTACATCAATAAAAGCAATCGCGGCTCCCAATACTGCACCGATACAGATGCATACAAGTAATTTCAGTGCATATTTCAGATAAGTCTTCATTCCACATCCTCCTCTTCATATGAAAATATGTCTTCTACGGTTACTCCGCAGATCTTCGCAAGTTTTAATGCCAGTGTGACTGACGGTGAATAATCTCCTCTTTCAATCAAACTGATAGTTTGACGGGAGACGCCGCTTTTCTTCCCCAGTTCTGTCTGGTTGAGTCCCAGCCTGGCACGATATTCTTTCAGATGATTCCTTAATGGCATCCTCTTTACCCCCTCTAATTTTCAGGCAATTCTAACATTTGCATATATCCTTTCATTTTATTGCGACATATATTTTTGTCATTTTGACAACTTTTCTTGTCATAAACATCTTAGCATTGACAAAGAAAGTTGTCAACAGTTATTTCTTTATATTCCTCATATGCAGAAAATTGCTCAGATTTAGAATGTATTTACCAAAATTTTTTATAAAAAGTTTAATTTTTTGCACATATATATGGAAAGAATGTACAAAAAATTGTATAATATTAATAATATGTAACACAAATGGAAAGAGAGGACTCACTATGAAACAAAACAATATGTTAGCGATGATTTTAGCTGGTGGTCGGGGATCTCGCCTTCATGACTTAACAAACAAAGTAGCAAAACCGGCCGTTTCATATGGTGGAAAATACCGCATCGTTGACTTCCCATTAAGCAACTGTGCAAACAGTGGTATTGACGTTGTAGGTGTACTGACACAGTATGAATCTATTCTGTTGAATAGTTACGTTGCTGCCGGACGCCGTTGGGGTCTGGATGCAAAGGACAGCGGCGTATACGTACTTCCACCACGTGAAAAAGCAGATGCTAATCTTGATGTATATCGAGGAACTGCAGATGCAATCTCACAGAACATCGACTTCATTGATACATACTCACCGGAATACATTCTGATTCTTTCTGGTGACCATATCTATAAGATGAATTACGCTAAGATGCTTGCAGAACACAAGACCCATAATGCTGATGCAACAATTGCAGTTATCGGCGTTCCGATGAACGAGGCAAGCCGTTTCGGCATTATGAATACAGATGAAGAAGGTCGCATCGTGGAATTCGAAGAGAAGCCAGAGCACCCGAAGAGCAATCTTGCATCCATGGGTATCTATATTTTCAACTGGAAACTTCTGCGCAAGATGTTGATCGCTGATATGAAAGATCCTGATTCCAACCATGACTTTGGCAAGGATATCATCCCACAGTTACTGAACGACGGCAAGACTCTGTATGCTTACAAGTTCAAAGGTTACTGGAAGGATGTAGGAACAATCGATTCCTTATGGGAAGCGAATATGGATCTTCTGGATAAGAACAACGAACTTGACTTGAATGACCCGACCTGGAAGATCTATACCGAAGATGTAACTACTCTGCCTCACTATATCGGACCTGACGCTAAGATTAATCGTGCATTCATTACACAGGGATGCATCATCGAAGGCGAAGTTAAGAATTCCGTTCTTTTCACCGGAGCAGAAGTCGGACCTGGCGCTAAGATTATCGACAGCGTGCTTATGCCTGGCGTTAAGGTAGAAGCCGGAGCTGTTGTACAGCGCGCACTCGTAGCTGATGGCATTAAGATTGGCAAAGATGCTGTTGTAGGCAGCGCTGACAGCGAGCACATTGAGCTTGTTGCAAAACGTGTAAAGGGGGTAGAATAATATGTGCGACGCATTAGGAATTGTGAATTTTTCTGGAACTAATATCCGAGTAAGAGGAATGGAGGATTATCGTCCGATCGGAGCCTTCTCTTTCCTTGGAAGATACCGTGTAATCGACTTCCCGATCTCTAACATGAGCAACAGCGGAATCGACCGTATCCAGGTATACATCAGAAGAAAACCTCGTTCCCTTACCGAACATCTTGGAACCGGAAGACATTACAATATCAACTCAAAACGCGGCAAATTACATATACTTTTTGCTGAAGGCAAGGATGAGAACGATATCTACAATACAGATATCTCTGCATTCTTAGAAAATATGGAATGTATCGAGAGAGCACATAACCCATATGTAGTAATTGCTCCAAGCTATATGGTATATTCCGCTAATTTTGATACTCTGCTTCAGAATCACATCGACTCAGGAGCAGACATCACATTATTATATCACTCCGTAGACAATGCAAAGGAAGCATTCCTGAACTGCACGACACTGAACCTGAACCGTCAGAAAGGTGTACTGTCTCTGGAGCCAAACCGCGGAAATGCCAAGGACAGAAAGATCTTCATGGACACTTACATCATGAAGAAAGATCTGTTCATCGAACTGGTGAAGAAAGCAAAATCTCTTTCCTCCATGTATACACTTGCAGATGTTGTAAATGCTGCATGTAATGAACTGGATGTACGCGGCATCTCTCACAGGGGATTCTTCGCATCCATTACTGATCTTGAGAGTTTCTATAATGCGAACATCTCACTGATCGACTTTAAGACAGCAACCAGCCTGTTCGATAATGAGAACTGGCCAGTATACACCAGAACCAACGACTCCTGTCCAACTCAGTATTTTGAAACAGCAGATGTCAAGAGTTCTGTAGTATCTAATGGATGCCTGATCGAAGGAACAATCGAGAACTCCGTAATTGGACGTGGCTGTGTAATCAAGAAGGGCGCTGTTGTTAAGAACAGTGTAATCCTCCCGGAAGCAATCATCGGCGAGAATGTTACCGTTGACTGCCAGGTAGTTGATAAACATGCAAAAATTATTCACGCAAAAGAGATCATCGGAGATCCAAAACGTCCTGGATACATCCGTCGCGAAGATACATTATAAGATTATCATAGAAAAAGCGTATCCTTACTTGATTAGTACGGATACGCTTTTTAATGTAAAATATGACCTACCAAAGACTGATCTCTCTGGTCTCTTTCCTGAATTTAAAATCTCCACTCTTTCCCCCACTTTTCTCACACAGATGGATATCCCCTATCACCATCTCCTTATCAATCGCCTTACACATATCATAGATCGTAAGAAGCGCAACAGATACGCCCGTAAGCGCCTCCATCTCAACGCCCGTCTTTCCTTCCGTCTTCACCTTGCACAGCGCTTTAATCTCCAATTCCTGCGGATTCATCTCAAAAGTAATCTCTGCATTTGTAAGGTTCAGAAGATGACACATGGGAATCAGTTCCGACGTCCTCTTCGTTCCCATGATTCCAGCCACCTGAGCAACCGTCAGAACATCGCCCTTCTTCACTTTCTTCCCTGCAACCGCTTCGAACACCTCCTGGCTGACTCTGATCTTTCCCTCGGCAAGTGCCGTTCTGCTGGTAATTCCTTTCTCTGAGACATCTACCATAAGAGCATTTCCCTTCTGGTCAAAATGTGTGAATTCCATTATCTACTCCTCCTTTCTCAAAAAGAGGCTGGAAATCAAAGATTCCCAACCCCATAATGCTCATCTTATTCGCATCCGTAAGAATTCCATCAATATCATTATCAATGCAATTCTACAGGAAGATGTATTTCAATACGAATAAAACCGCCAGCACATACATCAATATACTGATCTTCTTCTCTTTTACTTTACCTGTTACAACATTCAGCACTACATAAGAGATAACTCCCATAGAGATACCTTCTGAGATACTGTAGAAGAACGGCATTGCCACGATACAGATATAGCACGGAAGCGCCTCTGCAATATCATTAAAGTTGATGTTCACAACGTTCGTCAGCATATAGAAGCCAACCACTACCAATGCCGGAGCCGTTGCGAAGGATGGAATTGCCAGGAAGATCGGTGACAGGAACAATGCCAGTCCGAAAAGGATTGCCGTTGTCACTGCTGTAAGACCCGTTCTGCCTCCTTCAGATACTCCGGATGCACTTTCTACAAATGTTGTAGTTGTAGAAGTACCAAGTACCGCACCTGCTGTTGTTGCAACCGCGTCAGCAAGCAGAGCACCTTTGATACGAGGAAGTTTGCCATCCTTATCCAGCATATTTGCTTTGGAAGATACGCCGATCAAAGTTCCAATTGTATCGAACATATCAACAAATAAGAATGCAAAAACTACTACTACGAAATCTAATGATAATATTCCGCCAAATTCCAGTTTTGCAAAGATTGGTGCAAGGCTTGGCACAGACAATCCACTGCTGAAGTCCGGAAGCAGATTATAAAAACCCAGTTCAGGATTCGGAACATACAACCCTGCAAACTGACAGATAATACCAAGAACCCATGTAATCAGGATTCCCCACAGGATATTTCCCTTGATGTCCTTAATTACCAGAATTCCTGTGATCAGGATACCGATAATTGCAAGAAGTACTGTGATACCCACATCATTGAAAGTAGCCTCTACTCCATTGACCAGGTTATAATTCTCTAAAGAAAATAACTGAAGCAGTGTAGATCCACCAATTACAATCTTCGCATTCTGCAATCCAATAAACGCAATAAACAGACCAATACCTACACTAACTGCTGCTTTCAGATTCTGCGGGATTGCATTGAAGATCGCCTCACGCACATTCGTAAGAGAAAGTACGATAAATACAATACCTTCTACAAATACCGCTGTCAGTGCAAATTCCCAACTATATCCCATTCCAAGAACTACCGTATACGCAAAGTATGCATTCAGTCCCATTCCAGGTGCCAGTGCGAATGGATAATTTGCGAAAACTGCCATCAGCAATGTACCGATTAATGATGCCAGTGCCGTAGCAGTAAAGACAGCTCCCTGATCCATTCCTGTTGCAGAAAGGATGCTCGGGTTAACAGCCAGGATATAAGCCATCGTCATGAATGTTGTGATACCGGCCAGAATCTCTGTCTTAGCGTCCGTACCATTCTCACTGAGTTTAAAAAACTTTTCTAACATGTTCTCCTCCTTATCGTCTCTCTTTCGTTATATTAACAACAACTAATATTTTAACAAAATAAAGCAACAAAGTAAATACATTTGAACAAAGTTGCTATGATATAAAAAGAACCACTATGCCTCCCTATATCTTGTGATAACATAGTGATTCTTATTCTTATACTATTGAATTTCCCTGATCTTCTTACGAAGTCCAAGCACCTGGTTCGGCGCAACCGAGAGTTCATCAATTCCAAGTTGAATCAGATACTCTGTCAGTTCCAGATCTGCTGCCATATCTCCGCATACACTGATATGCTTTCCTTCCAGATGAACGTTATTGGTAATTATACGAATCATCTTCAAAAGTGCCGGATGATGCGGATTATAGAATCTGTCGATCTTTGCATTCTGCCTGTCCATTCCCAGCGTAAACTGGGACAGATCATTGGTTCCGATACTGAAGAAATCAACTTCTCTTGCCAATTCTCCACTGATCATAACCGCAGCCGGCGTCTCTATCATAACCCCTACCGGAATCTCTTCATCATAAGCAGTCTTTTCATTCTTAAGTTCCTTTTTCGCCTTCTGGAGCATATCCTTGGCCCAGGTTACTTCTTCTATCGATGTAATCATCGGAAACATAATAGAAATATTCCCGAATGCGGACGCTCTTAATATAGCACGAAGCTGAGTCTTGAAGATATCCTCTTTATCCATAGAAACTCGGATACCACGATATCCGATTGCCGGATTCGAGTCTTCTCCCAGATCCAGACACTCAGCAGTCTTGTCGCCGCCAAGATCCGCCGTCCGTATCACTACCTTCTTGGCTCCCATAGACTCGGCAGCCAGCTTATATGCCTGAAACTGCTGCTCTTCTGTCGGAAGTTTCATTCCATTCTCCATATACAGGAATTCACTTCGGAACAATCCAATTCCTCCTGCATCACAACGAAGTACATTCTCAATATCTTCCCTGCTGCCAATGTTCGCACAGACATCAATCTTCTGTCCGCTCTGGGTGATATTCTCCTTCCCCTTCAATCGTTCCAGGTTCTGCACCTGTGTATGATTGGCGTCCTGCTTCTGCTTCATCTTCGTAATCGTTGTATAATCAGGCTCAATATATACTTTTCCTTCGAATCCATCTACAAGGATGGTCTTTCCTTCATAATCCTTCTTAAGCGCTTCTCCAAGTCCGATTACCGAAGGAATCCCTTTTGTACGGGCAAGTACCGCGGTATGAGAATTGATCGTTCCATACCTTGTAACAAACCCCAGAACCTTCGTCTTATCCAACTGAACCGCTTCACTTGGATACAATTCACCCGTAGCCAGAACAAACGGTTCATCCGTCAGCATCTTGTTCTTCCATGCTCTGGCCAGAATACGCAGAATACGATTTGCAACATCTTTGATATCCGCATCATGCCCCTGCACATAATTCTTGTCGCCTGCCATCGCCACTGATATGAAATTCTCAGCCGCACTCTGAATCGCATATTCTGCATTCAGTTTCTGCTCTACAATAATATTCGTGATCTGATCAACAAAATCCTGATCCTCCAGTATCATCTGCTGCATCTCGAAGATTGCGGCATTGGCTTCACCCACTTCTTTTGCTGCCGTATCGCAGAGCGTCTTTAATTCCTGTATGCCTTTCTGACGTGCCTTTTGAAAGCGCTGTACTTCCTTTTCAACATCTTTTACATAGATGCGGCGAATCTCTTTTGAATCCCTTTTATAAAAAGATAATTTACCGATGGCAATGCCTTCGGATACCTTTTTCCCCGTCAATGTAATCATACTCTTTTGTCCTTTACTTTTCGTTAGATAATTAATACTTTACACGTTTCCATTTATTTCGTCAAGATTCCATAATATTATTGTATCCGAAAATCCCCATGGTAACAATTCCTTTTATCTGCTTTTTGTGAAAAAGATGAAAAAGATTGTCAAATCCATTGACTCTTTTATAAATATGTGCTAATCTGATGAAGAATTATCTATAGATTGATTTTATAGATAACTCTAGTTTTAATAATTATTTATGGAGGTATTATAATGAAAGGTACAGTAAAATGGTTCAACAACCAAAAAGGTTACGGCTTCATCTCCGATGAAACAGGTAATGATGTATTCGTACACTACTCTGGACTGAACATGGAAGGTTTCAAGTCTCTGGAAGAAGGACAAGAAGTTGAATACGATGTAACTGAAGGCGCTAAAGGACCTCAGGCAGTAAACGTAACAAAACTTTAATCCTAGCACTAATCGTAATTTAAATGTACCTTTTATATATATATAACAGCACTTGATTTAGATATCTAAAAGCAATACATGAAATTGAGATTATGGCAAAGGCCAGATAACTATGTTATCTGGCCTTTTTCACATTATTTTGCGCCATTTGCAGACGAACATTCACTCCGAATGGGTTGATCACAATTCCTGCACTTTCTTTGGACACAAGTTCTGTGAGTTTTCCGGCTTCAATCACCATTGGCTTGAATTTTTTCTCCCGATTAAATTTCTGGAACTCATAAATATCTGTAAATAGGGGCTGGTACACCTGCCCATTCTTCTCTTTTAACACTGCAAGCCCTTGATTCTCCTGTGCTGCCACAATATACCTTCCTCTTTGGAAATGTGCCAGCATCTCTTCATTCAGTTCTTTTACTTCTTCCGACATCTCTACGCTCTGTCCTTTCCGGAATTCCTGCACAAAATAGATTGCAGTCAGATGTAACTGAGGATTTTCAATACGCCCCTGTCCCTCCGGACGGTTCTCCACATCAGTACGTCGAATCAAATCCTGCAGCTGCACTGCCATCGGTCGAGACATCCCCTGATTGATCCGAATACAATTCACTCCCATAGAATACAGGCTGGTATAAAAGCCAAGAAAGGCCTTCTTTTCAATCTTCGCCACCTTCACCGGAGTCTTCTCTTCCCAAAGTCTCATCATCTCTCGCTTCGCATCTTCCTCCGCGAAAAACAGCACGACCTCATCATCATAAGTCTCGGGATCACACTGCACATAGGGAATATTCGTATATTGAGAGATTAGGACATAGATGGCGCCTGACTCTCTTAACATTGACAATGCGGCGCTCTGATTATCCATGCTCATATTTATTTCCTTTCCTTTACTTCTCAAAACTCCCGTCAGATATAATAAGGCCATCAGGAACCAGCCTCATGACCTTACTATCTCTTATTGTTTTGCAAGCAGTTTTTCGTCAGTTTCTTTACCTTTTTCTTACATTTGCCACAGCCTTTTCCGGCTCTGGTCATCTTCTTTACCTGCTTATATGAATCTGCCCCACTCTCAATCGCATCTGCTATATCACCCTTTGTTACATGGTAGCACGGACAGATCACTTTCTTACGATTCATGATTAGAGTACCAGGGATGGTGCAGAATATACACGTGCTCCCAACTCACTATCAAGCATATACAGGCTCTTCGGATCATCTCCAAATAATTCGAACTTCTTTACCAGATTATCCGCATTGGTCTCTTCCTCGCCTTGTTCTTTCACGAACCAGTCTAAGAACTGCATGGTACGGAAGTCTTTTACAGAATATGCAGCATCATAGATGTTATGTATCAGGCTTGTTACATACTGCTCATGTTTCAGTCCTTCTGCCAGTACTGCCTTCGCACTCTCCAGCGCAACCCCCGGCTTATCAATCGCCTCTAACACTACCTGCTCTCCATTGTTCTGAAGATACTGCACGAAGAGCATCGCATGATCGCGCTCCTCCTGAGCCTGGATCTTATACCAGTTACCGAATCCGTCCAGTCCCTGATCATAATAGTAATTAGAAAAATCCAGGTACAAATATGCAGAATAGAATTCTTTATTTACCTGCTGGTTGAGCAATTCTACTACTTTTTTATCTAACATTAGTTTATCCTCCTTTTGCTCTGTCCTATTTGTTCGCGCGGTATGCTTCATCAGCGCTGTACACATCGAATCCACTGCCTTTGAGAATGTCGATCACTCTCGCGGGATCATCACTCTTAAGTACTGCTGCCGCATCACTTCCATTCGCAAACGCATACATATATTCTACGTTAACTTCGCCTTCTACAATCTGGTGCATTGCTTTGCTAAGCGAACCTGTCGCATGTGGTACACGCAGTGCAACTACATCGGTCAGCATCGCTGTAATGCCTTCTTCCTTCAGAGCCGCACGTCCCTTATGCGGATCAGATACGATCATGCGCAGCATTCCGTAATCAGATGTATCTGCCAGACTCAACGCTACGATATCTACGTCCTTTTTTGCCAGGACTTTCAGAACATCATCCAGACGTCCTTCTCTATTTTCCAAAAATACTGATAATTGCTGAATTGTATTGCTTACACCCATGACATTGCCCTCCTCTTACAGATTTCTGTTATCAATTACACGTTTTGCCTTACCTTCACTTCTCTGAATCGTCTTAGGCTCAACAAGTTTTACTCTTACGGATACACCCAATGCCTGTTTCAGCACTGCTGCCACTTTGTTCTTTAATTCATCCAGTTTACGGATCTCGTCAGAGAAGTATTTCTCATCTACTTCTACCATTACGGTCAGTACATCCAGATTGTTCTCACGATCTACAATCAGCATATAGTGAGGTGCTACGCCGCCACCAATAGAGAGAAGCGCCGTCTCAACCTGAGTCGGGAATACGTTGACACCACGGATAACCTTCATATCATCCGTACGTCCGGTGAACTTCTGGATTCTTGGAAGTGTTCTTCCACATGCACAAGGACTGTGATCAATGCTTGTCAAATCCTTGGTTCTATATCTGAGAAGTGGCATACCTTCTTTTGCCAATGTAGTAAATACAAGTTCACCTGTCTCTCCATCTGCACATGCAGACTGATCTGCCGGATTCAAGATCTCCGGATAGAAATAATCTTCATATACATGGAGCCCTTTATGATGGATACAATCCATTGCAACACCCGGACCTGTAATCTCGCACAATCCATAGATATCGAAACTGTTAATATTCAGGATGCTCTCAATCTTCTTACGCATCTCTTCTGTCCAAGGCTCTGCACCATTAATACTTGCCTTAATCTGCAGGCGGTCTACAATACCAGCCTCCTGGGCTGCTTCTGCAAGATACAGCGCATAAGAAGGTGTACATGCGAATGCTGTTGCCCCAAAATCTTCCATACACATCAACTGACGCTTGGTATTACCGGAAGACATTGGAATCGCCATAGCGCCAAGTGCCTGAGCGCCAAGATCCAGACCCATACCGCCGGTGAACAATCCATATCCATAACATACATGAATACGGTCAGCAGCGGTAAGACCTGCCATTGTAAGGCCTCTGGCTACACACTCACCCCATACGTCAACGTCCTTCTGTGTATAAGAAGCAAGCGTAAGTTTTCCTGTAGTTCCGGATGTTCCCTGCACTCTGGCAATCTTCTCCTGCGGAACTGCAAGAAGTCCAAATGGATAGTTATCCCTTAAATCTTCTTTCGTTGTGAATGGAAGTTTGTGAATATCTTCGATTCCCTTGATATCCCCAGGTTCTACTCCCAGATCCTCCATTTTCTTACGGTAGAATGCTACGTTATCATATACATTCTTCACCTGCTTTACAAGGCGCTCACTCTGCAGTGCACTCATCTCATCTCTGCTCATACACTCAATCTTTGGATCTCTAATTAATTCCTTCCAATCTTCCAATGCTACTTTTGCCATTTCTTTCATACTCCTATTCTAAATATTTCCTAATCTTATACATATCGTGCAGAGCCCACCAGCCGAAGGCATGTATTACGGGATGCTCGAATGAGTATACAGTATGCCAACCTGTGTTCATACCCTTCGCCCCTGTTGGCTATTGGTTGGTGGGACGAAGGTTGCAAAAGTATGAGGCGCCCCTAATCCATCGTTCTACGTACATATAACACACAATACCTCCTATCGTATTGATCTGCCAGGGGTATCTATTCTGAAACCAGATGATATCCCACATCAAATGCCTGTTTATTAATCTCTATCGTCTTCGGAGGAACGGTATTCTCAATCACGTCATACCACTGCTCCTTAGTAAAATCCATATGCTGTGCGGCAATTCCAAGAACGATCAGATTAAACACTCTTGGATTGCCAAGTTTCTTGGATTCTTCTGTTGCATTTACCGTATAGACTTTATGGTCCTTCTTCAATGTCTCGATAATATTCTCCGGATACTCGGTCGCACCGATCACTACCGGCATTGGATCAATTCTCCAGTCATTCACGATCAGCGCACCATCCTCTTTGAGGAAATGTGCATATCTAAGTGCTTCCAGTCTCTCGAATGCAATCAGAACATCCGCCTGCCCTTCTTCTACGATCGGCTCTGCCACATTCTCACCATAGCGAACGAATGTTACAACGCTTCCGCCTCTCTGCGCCATGCCATGTACTTCGGAAAGTTTTACATCGTATCCTCCTGCAATGGCAAGACCACCTAAGATTCTGCTGGTCAGCAATGTTCCCTGTCCGCCGACTCCAACAATCATAATATTCTTTGCCGCCATTATCTGTCACCTTCCTTCACTAATTCAATCGCGCCAAACTTACATAATTTTTCACAAAGTCCGCATCCGGTACACATGGTATCATCAATATAGATGGTTTCGTCCGGTCTCTTCGTCATAGCCGGACATCCCGGTTTCATACACATGCCACATTTCTTACACTTATCAGCATGCGCTATGTACAGCGGCTTCTTCGCCTTGCTAAGCAATACGCAAGGTGTCTTTGTAATAATGACAGATACTTCGTCTTTTGCTACCTCTTCTTTTACTACTTTCTCCAAAGTCTCGAGGTCGAATGCATTCACTTCAATTACATTCTTAACGCCCATTGCACGGCAAAGTGCCGGAATATCTATTGCATATGTAGGATCTCCCTGCAAGGTCTTACCAGTTGCAGCATGGTCCTGATGTCCTGTCATACCTGTGGTAGAGTTATCCAGAATCATAACCGTTCCAGTTCCATGATTATACACCATGTTCATCAGGGAGTTCACACCTGTATGTAAGAATGTGGAATCCCCAATCGCAGCTACCCAGTTCTTAATATATTCTTTTCCTTTTGCTTTCTCCATACCATGAAGGCTGGAGATGCTTGATCCCATACAGACGGTTGTATCAACCACACTAAGCGGCGCAACTGCTCCTAATGTATAGCAGCCAATATCACCTGCAACATGCAGTTTTAATTTGCTCAACACATGATAAACACTTCTGTGTGGACATCCTGGACATAGAATCGGAGGTCTTACCGGAACCTGTGCCGGAGTACCGATCTTCAAGTCTTCTCCAAGGATCGCTGTCCGAATCATATTCGCACTGTACTCTCCCTGAACTGTGAATATCTCTTTCCCGATAGTTTTCACTCCCCAGGATTTTACCTGCTCCTCAATGACAGGATCTAATTCTTCTATAATATAAAGTGTCTCTACTTTGGAAGCAAAATCTTCAATCAATTTTCTTGGAAGTGGATTGACCATACCTAATTTTAATACGGATGCCTCCGGAAGTACTTCCTTCACATACTGATACGGAATACCGCTGGTAATTACACCGATCTTCGTATCATTCATCTCAACTCTGTTTATCGGAAGCGTATTCGCTGCTTCTGCCAGTTCCTGATTACGCTTTTCAATCTCTATGTGACGAAGTTTTGCATTACCAGGCATCATAACCGTCTTACGAATATCCTTCTCGTAAGGCTTATCCTCAACCGCTTTACGCTCGCCTAATTCTACCAGTCCCTGGGAATGTGCAAGTCGTGTGGTTGTGCGGAATACAAATGGGCGGTCGAACCGCTCACTTAAGTCGAATGCCATCTTCATGAATTCCTTTGCTTCTGAACTGTCGGAAGGTTCCAGCACCGGAAGCTGTGCTGCACGTGCAACCATTCGGGTATCCTGCTCATTCTGTGAACTATACAGTCCCGGATCATCAGCCACTACAATTACAAGTCCTCCATTCACACCTATGTAAGACATGGAATAAGCCGGATCTGCTGCTACGTTGAATCCTACATGCTTCATACAGCACATTGCACGTGTTCCAATGATAGAAGCGCCTATCGCAACCTCTGTTGCAACCTTCTCATTCGGTGACCACTCGCAATAAAGGTCATCCTTATATTGAACCAAATATTCGCTAATCTCAGTACTTGGCGTGCCAGGATATGCGGCAGATACCTTCACTCCTGCCTCATATGCCCCTCTGGCGATGGCTTCATTGCCAAGCATAATAACTTTCTTCGTCTCTGACATTCTATAGTCCATCCTTTCGTACATCTATCTCGTATATTCCAATGTTTTAGCAAAAAAACAGGCTAATTTCCCAAAGCCCATTTTAACATAGTATACCATAATACTTTCACAAGTTAAAGCATTAATTTACCAACAAATTCACCAAAAAAGGAGATTCACTTTTATCATTTATTTTGTGCATGGCATTTGCAGGAATACTCTTCCACATCTACCCGGATGATTGTAACCGCCTGTTCCAGTTTTGGATTCATCTCAAATTCCTGGAATTCCCTTCCAGTCTGATGCTTCATGATCACAGACAGCGCCTGTGATTTCTCCTTCGGATCCGTCACAATCTTCGCATTCCCATTACCAATAATGCTTGCATAGTAGTAACTGTACTGGCATACTGTTCTTCCCTCTACCAATCCGTGTCCGCAATCCATCTCAAAACCAACCTCTGGATTCTGCCCAATCATCTCAATCTTTCTTCCCGTCTTGGCTCCATGGAAATATAACACCAGTTTCCCGTCTTCAAAGACATATCCCAGATTCATCGGTACTATGTATATCTTGCCATTCTCAGACATACCAAGTCTGCACACTTTACAAGTATCCAAAACTTTTTTAATCTCTTCCATATCTGTTACTTCACGATCTGTTCTTCTCACCTTTTCTTCCTCCTTTCTGTGAAATGAATACGATGTATATTCATCCATCTATCATTCATATCTTATAAAAATATATTTCATTATAACATTAATCCATGCTTCATGGAATTATCAATTACTTTAATATTAATCTTTGTTCCATCAGTCCCTACTCCATAAAACAATATGAAACATACATGTCTGTCCTCCTGCGGATATTCGAGTTGAAAAAGTGAAGATATTACCGTATTATGGAGATATATTGAGATATAATCTTGAAACAAGGAGGTCTACTTATGCTTAATTTTAACTACTATACACCTACCAGAGTTGTATTCGGAAAAGGCACGGAAAATGAAGTCGGAGCATTAATCAAAGAACAGAACCGTAAGAAGGTTCTTGTACATTACGGAAGCGGCAGTGTAATACGAAGCGGTCTCTTAGACCGTGTATATGCTTCTCTTGAAGCGGAAAATATCTGCTACGTCTCTCTTGGAGGCGTTGTGCCGAATCCCCGCCTCTCTAAAGTCCGCGAAGGAATCGAACTATGCAGACGTGAAGGAGTGGATTTCATCCTGGCTGTCGGAGGTGGAAGTGTCATTGATTCTTCCAAAGCTATCGGCTATGGTCTTACGAACGAGGGCGATGTATGGGACTTCTATGCCAAGAAACGTACTGCCACGGCATGTCTCCCGATCGGTGCCATCCTTACGATTGCTGCTGCCGGAAGTGAGATGAGCGATTCTTCTGTAATCACCAATGAAGATGGATGGATCAAACGTGGATACAGCAGCAACTATTCCCGCTGCAAATTCGCCATCATGAACCCAGAACTTACATATACGCTGCCGGATTATCAGACGCAGAGTGGATGTGTGGATATTATGATGCATACGATGGAACGTTACCTAAACCACAGCACGAATATGGAGATGACCGATGGCATCAGCGAGGCACTGCTTAGAACAGTCATGAAGAATGCCCGAATCTTAAAAAATAATCCTACGAACTACGAAGCACGCGCCGAAGTTATGTGGGCCGGAAGCCTCTCACACAATGGATTGACCGGATGCGGAACCGATGGCGGAGACTGGGCTTCTCACCAGTTAGAACATGAATTAGGCGGAATGTTTGACGTTGCACATGGAGCAGGACTTGCCGCTGTATGGGGCAGCTGGGCTCGCTATGTATATAAGGACCGTGTAGACAGATTCGCCAAGTTAGCCGAGAATGTCCTTGCAATTCCTCATGCCGAAGATCAGGAAAAAATGGCACTGGCTGGAATTGAAGCCATGGAAGATTATTACCGCAGCGTAGATATGCCTACCAATCTTCGGGAATTGGGGATAGATCCTACGGAGGAACAGATTATGGAACTTGCAGATAAATGCAGTTTTCAGAATACGCGTACGATTGGGAAGGTACGGGCGTTGAACAGGGAGGATATTGAGGCGATATATCGGATGGCTCGGTAGGGGGAATTTAATGTAGAAAAGTAGATTTCCGAAAGTGTACGGCAAAGCAGAAGCGGATGGCTGGCTCTGAAACCGGGACGTTTCGTTAACAAGGTGTAAGCGGGCGAATCCCCGTAGATTGGCAACCGAGTACACTCACTCCGAAATCTTGATGATTTCGCAGTCAGAGTACTCTTTCGCCTTTGACGTGAAGTCAAAGGCTCATGCCAATTTACGGGGATTCGCCCGCTAACGCCTTGTAAAACTTACTTAACGGCCTCAGAGCCAGCCATCCGCTTCTGCTTCGCCTGACATTCCCGGAATCTCAGAGTTTTCTCCGCCGAGAGGATTCCTGGCGAAGGATGCGCGTGGAGCGGTGTTGAATGAGTAACAGATAGGGAGTGCGTGGAGTGGTATTAACCAAGGATTGAACTGAGATATGTGGAATTATATTGGTAAAGCAATATGTGTTTCATGAAGTAAACAGGAGTTTCCGGAACACATGGGGTATGTAAAAGATGGCTGCCTCCTCCCCCTTCCTGTTCTTTTCACACGCCCACTCTTTCATCTTCCACCCAATATTTCTCCATGTATCGCCCCGGTATCCCCTCCAATACCGCTCCACACATCCACTCCCACCGGAATCCCCACAATGGAGAAAATCTTGAGTACACGGAGATGTCAGATGCAAGGGCAGGGAAGTTGTGTGCTATAGCCGTATCATGAGCCTTAGACCTCGTTGCAGGAAAAGATACCGTCAGTTCTAACCGGGCATATTCGCCGTAAGACCATCAAGGGCTTACGGCGAATATGCCCGGTTAGAACTGACGGTATCTTTTTCTGTTACGAGGTCTTGGCGAAATGATCCGGTTGCAGCACACAACTTCCCTGCCCTTGCACCGTACACTTCCCTCCACTCCATTTTCTACATTAAATTCACCTCTTGAATATAAACACCGGCACCGGCGGACAATTCCCCCGGTTATAATACTCGTTCACAATCACCGTATACTCCTGCGGCGAAAGTTCTTTTATGAATTCCAGGATTCTCTCTTTCTCTTTGAACCCTGTATCCCCTCCGCTGTATATACACAGACTCATCATCCCTCCGGATTTCAATATCCCAAGCCCTTTCTTGATCGCCTCTACACTAGTGGATGCACTGGTTGCAATCTGATGGTCTCCGCCTGGAAGATATCCAAAATTAAAACAGATAACATCCGCAGATTGTAATTCGGCATATCGATCCATATGCTCATGTCCATCCAATATTAATTCGGCATAATCCAGCATCCCATGTTGATCTAACAGTTCTTTCGTCCGTGTAATTGCTTCTTCCTGAATATCAAAGGCAAGAACCTTACCGCCTGCTCCTGCAAGATCACAGAGCATCAGCGTATCATTGCCATTTCCCATAGTTGCGTCGATATAGAACCCTTCTTTTACCGCCTGTGATCTGATAATCTCATGACACCAGTACGTAATCTGCGACTGTTTCATTCCGTTCCCTCCTTCCCCACACGGTTCTTATTGTAGAAGAACATCACTACTGCCATTGCACAGATAATCCCATACCCCAGCCAACTCCATCCATCCGGAATCTGACCAAATACAAGGAATCCAAGAACTGCCGAGAAGATAATCTGCGAATAATCATACACGGAGATTTCCCTTGCCGGTGCATAGCAATAAGCCGCCGTAATTGCGAACTGCCCACCCGCTGCCGAAAGTCCTGCAAGCAAGAGGATTCCTGTCTGCTGTATGGTCATCGGATGATAGTCGAACAGAAGCCAAGGGAGCGTCACCACGCAGGAGAATGTCGAGAAAAAGAATACGATAAATGGTCCTTTCTCTCCGCCTTCGCCTAATTTCCTTACCATTGTATATGCGGCACCTGCAGCGATTCCTCCCAGAAGCCCAATCAATGAGGGAACCAGATCCATATTCGAAACCGTAGGCTTCACCACGAACAGACTTCCTAAGAAAGCCGCTACCACAATCAATGCCTGTGGAACCGTAACCCGCTCCTTCAAGATCAGCATACTGAATATCACCGCAAAGAACGGAGACATCTTATTCAACATCGATGCATCCGCAAGCACCAGATGATCTACCGCATAGAAATTACACAGAATCCCTAATGTTCCAAATATAGCACGCATAAGCATATAAGGCAGATTCTTTTTCTTACAACGGAATGGTACTCGTTCTTTCAATAGTATAATACATGCGAATATCGCCGCCACAAAATTTCGAAAGAAACTTTTTTGTATCGACGGCAGATCCCCTGACATATGGACAAACATATTCATAAGCGCAAAACAAAACGCTGAAAGTACAATATATAAGATTCCTTTGTACTGACTTTTTATCTTCATGCTACATTTCCTCCCTACAGAATTACCATTCCCAGCGTACCTGCCACAATCATCACAAGCCCCGCCACTGACTTTCTGGTCAGTCTCTCTCCTAGTACAATATATGCAAATATAACAGATACCAGGATACTTAATTTATCAATCGGTTGGATCACACTAACTGGTCCATCCTGCAAGGCCCTGTAATAACAGAGCCAGGACATTCCGGTTGCAACTCCGGACAGAATAATGAATATCCAGTTTTTTCTGCTGATGTCCCTGATCTGCTCCTGCTTTCCCTGTACCAGGACGATCAGCCATGCCATGAACAGTACGACAATCGTTCGGATTGCCGTTCCCAGATTCGATTCAATTCCAACAATCCCTACCTTACTTAAAATCGCCGTTAAAGACGCGAAAACAGCTGATAACATTGCATATATTACCGCAGTTTTTGTGTTGTGATCCTGCTGGCCATTCTCTTTCTGCATGCACTCTTCCTGCATGTACTCTTCCTGCATGTACTCTTCTTCCCGCATGCGCTCTTCCGCTTTCTGATCCTGCGCCTTTTCCCCATTCTCATCCTTCTTTTTCTCATTTTCATTCTTCTTTTTTTCAATCATCAGAAATGTACCCGCAGCAATCAGCATCACGCATATCGCCTTCTGAAAATCCATTGGCTCTCCAAGGAATATGACTCCCAGAAGAATCGTCAAGATGATGCTGGACTTATCAATCGGGACAACTTTATTCACATCCCCGATCTGCAATGCATGAAAATAACAGATCCAGGATGCCCCAGTTGTCACCCCGGAGATACCCAGAAACAAAAGCGTCCTTGGCGATACTTCCCATAGTGTATCCTGAGAACCCACAATAAAAGCCATAATCCATGAAAAGATCAGCACCACGATCGTACGCAGTGCTGTCAGAAGGTGTGAATCCGTATTTTCAACACCTATCTTCACCAGAATTGCCGTAATTCCAGCGAAGAAGGATGAACCTATTGTATAGAAAAGCCACATATCTCCTCGCCTCATTTCTTTACATAGCAAAATCAAACAGCGACAACTGGTTCGACTCCGGAAGTCCTGCCAGAATGCCCAGTTCCGCCATATAATCAATCACCGTCTTACTCGCCTTCGTCCTCTGTCTAAAGTCATCAAGAGACAGGTATGGTCCATCTTTGGACGCTTCTTCTACCGCTTCAGCCGCCTTCTCACCCATTCCGTCAATACTGCTGAATGGCGGCATAAGTTTCCCATCTATAATCAGGAATTTGGTCGCCTTCGCCTTATAGATATCCATCGGCTCGAACTCGAAGCCTCTTGCATACATCTCCTGCACGATTCTCATATCCTTCATGGTATCCTGCTCTTTTTTACTCAGAGAATCTGACCGTTTCGTATAGTCGTCAATATAATACTGTAATTTTTCTTTTCCCTGACACATGATCTCATAGGAGAATGCATCCGCACGAATTCCAAAATAAGCCCCGTAATATGCCAGAGGATAATTAATCTTACAGTATGCGATCCGGTATGCCATCATAACATATGCCGCCGCATGGGCTTTCGGAAACATGTACTTAATCTTTTCGCAGGACCAGATATACCAATCCGGCACGTCATGCTCCGCCATATCTTTTTTAAATTCCGGCCACTCTTTGCATTTCCCTTTTGCTACCGTTCCTTTACGCACACGCTCCATAATGGTAAAGGATTCCTCACTGTCCATTCCCTTGTTAATAAGATATGTCATGATATCATCACGGGTACAGATTGCAGTTGAGATGGTTGCTTTGCCGCTTCGGATCAACTCCTGGGCATTGTTCAGCCATACATCCGTACCATGGGACAGACCAGAGATACGGATCAAGTCAGACAGGGTCTGAGGCTTCGTATCCACAACCATCTGAATAACGAAATCTGTTCCGAATTCCGGGATTCCCAGACATCCTACCGGGCAGCCACCGATATCATCAGGCTTAATGCCAAGCGCAGAGGTATCATGAAACAGGGATATGACTCCTTTATCATCCAGCGGAATCTTAGTGGCAACGAATTTGTTATCCGTTTCATTATATTCATTCTCCATCGCCGGGGAACTGATATATTCTTCCAGCGTCTTGATCATCGTCGGATCATCATGACCCAGAATATCAAGTTTCAAAAGGTTATGATCAATGGAGTGGTAATCAAAATGTGTCGTCACAATATCTGTCGTCATATCATTCGCCGGATGCTGTACCGGAGTAAAAGAGTTAATCTCCTCACCAAGAGGAAGTACGATGATTCCCCCCGGATGCTGACCGGTACTTCTGCGGATTCCGGTACACCCGAGAACGATCCTGTCAATCTCGCATTTTCGTTTGCCTTGACCACGCTCTTCAAAATAATTCTTCACATACCCAAATGCAGTCTTATCCGCCAGCGTTCCAATGGTTCCTGCACGATAAGTCTGCCCTGCGCCAAAGATAACTTCCGTATACTTATGAGCATTACTCTGATAGTCTCCGGAGAAATTAAGGTCAATATCCGGCTCCTTATTTCCTTTGAATCCCAGGAATGTCTCGAATGGGATGTCGAATCCGTCTTTTACCAGTTTCTCCCCACAAACCGGACACAACTTATCCGGCATATCCCATCCGCAGCCTCCGGCAAATGCTCTCACCTCATCGGAGTCAAAATCGCTGTAATGACATTTCTTACAGTAATAATGCGGACTTAAGGGATTGACCTCTGTGATACCTGCCATCGTCGCTACGAATGATGAGCCGACAGAACCACGAGATCCAACCAGATATCCGTCCTCGTTAGATTTCCACACCAGTTTCTGTGCAATAATATACATTACGGCAAAACCATTGGATATGATCGAGTTCAATTCTCGCTCCAATCGTTCTGTAACAACCGGCGGCAGATCCTTTCCATACATGGAGTGCGCCTTCTGATAGCAGATTTCACGAAGCGTCTTATCCGAATCAGGGATTACCGGCGGACATTTGTCCGGACGTACAGGCGTGATTCGCTCCACCATATCTGCGATCTTGTTCGGATTATCTATGACGATCTCTTTTGCTTTGGCAGAACCAAGATACTCGAATTCCTCCAGCATCTCTTCTGTCGTACGCAGATACAGCGGTGCCTGCTCATCTGCGTCTGAGAAGCCTTTCCCTGCCATGATGATCCTGCGGTACACTTCATCATCCGGATCCATAAAATGTACATCACAGGTTCCAACCACCGGTTTATTGAACCGCTCGCCTAATTCTATAATCTTCCGGTTAATATTCTTTAAGTCTTCCTCATCATTTACCTTGCTAATCCGGTCGCTGGCTATCATAAACCGATTATTCCCAAGCGGCTGTATCTCCAGATAGTCATAGAAATTCACGATCTTGGCAATTCGTTCCTCTGATTTGTCATTCAGGATCGCCTGATATAATTCGCCTGCTTCACAGGCGCTTCCTACAATCAGTCCCTCCCGGTACTTGGACAATTCACTCTTCGGAATCCTCGGCTGACGCCCGAAATACTCCAGATGAGATTTGGAGATCAATGTATAGAGGTTCACTCTTCCCACTTCATTACGTGCAAGGATGATCACATGGTAAGATGGCAGTTTGCGAACCATATTGGCATTATTCGAGCCAAATCGGTTCAGTTTTGTCAGATTGTTAATATTCCTGTCTTTTAACATTTCTACAAACTTCACGAAGATCTCCGCAGTTGCTCCCGCATCATCTACCGCTCTGTGATGATTTTCCAAAGATATATGCAAGGCATTCGCTACAACGTTCAATTTAAACTTTGATAAAGTAGGCAATAATATCCTTGCCATCGCTACGGTATCCACAGATGTGAAATCCGGCACGATATCCTGATATCTGCAATTCTGCTCAATAAAACTTACGTCAAAAGACGCATTATGCGCAACCAAAACTGCATCTCCTATGAACTCCAGAAACTGCGGCAGGACTGTCTCAATATCCGGTGCATTGATGACCATCTGATCGGTAATACTGGTCAACTGGGTAATCTGGAACGGAATCGGTATCTTCGGATTCACAAAAGTGCTGAACTTCTCCGTAATCTTGCCCCGCTCTACCTTTACCGCCCCGATCTCGATAATCTTATCCTTCACCGGACTGAATCCGGTCGTCTCAAGGTCGAATACGACGTAAGTATCATCCAGTGTCTGTCCCTTCTCGTTAACAGCTACATCTGTCAGATCATCCACCAGATATCCTTCCACACCATAGATTACTTTGAATGGATCATCCTTATCAAGCGTCTCCATAAAATGATTCGCATCCGGGAACGCCTGCACGACTCCATGATCGGTAATCGCAAGTGCCTTATGTCCCCATGAATGAGCACGTTTTAACAGATCTTTGACCTCGCTGACACCGTCCATATCACTCATCTTGGTATGGCAATGCAGTTCCACCCGCTTCTCCGGATAGGTATCTTTCCTCGATTCCGTAAAATCACTGATCTTCTTAATTCCCACAACGGACGCTATCGTCAGTTCCCTGTCGAACTTATCGATTGCCGTAACTCCCTTGATTCTTAAGAATGCCCCCGGTTTTATATCTGCCAGAATATCGGGTAATTGTTCGTTCCTTACGAACATCTTCACCATAATCGTATCTGTAAAATCCGTTACGGCAAACATAACGATCGTCTTCTCATTACGAATCTCGCGGGTATCAAAGCTAATAATCTTCCCACGGATGATGATCTCTCCCATCTCTCCTACAACCGTTTTCAGTTCAATCGTCTCTCCCTCAAAGTCACGTCCATATATCAGATTCGGATCATCAGAACTGCGTTTCGTATAGGAGAATCGATCCTTTTTGCCATTGCCAAAATTAGACTTCTTGCTGGTCTTCTCATTCGCCGAAGTCTTCGCAGCCTTCTCTGAAACTTTTGCCGGAGTCTGATCAGATGATTTCTTGCCGGAGTCTTCTTTTTCCTCCTGCATTTTCTTCTTCAGTGCCTTCTCTTCCCGGGCGGCTTCCACCTGCTCTAATATGGCATCTACTTCCTGCTGCAATCTTACGTCGTTATACATTAACTTACTTTCCTTCGGCTTCTCATATAGTACCCGCACTTCTATCTGACGACCGAATCTCTTGTCGAACACATCCGTAAGATATGTAGAGAGCGCCTCCTTCTTGCCCTGTGCAACAATGGAATCTTTTAACTTCAGGCATAGGATATTCCCTTCTTCGAATTCATAACTAGAACCTTGAAGCATACTGCGCTCCACTACGCTTCTCTGATTCAGTTCCAGAAGAAAACTGTCAAAATACTCATTCATCAGATTCTCAGGCGTGTACTGTTCCGACAGATCATACTGCTCTTTTACCTCTATCTGGATACGGCTGCGTCCGAATAACTGCTCTTTGAGCATTCTTTCAACCTCGTATACATCTTTTTTCTGAATCAGATGCCTGCTGTACAGATGCACTTTGATAAAGTCCCTGTCTGAATTCGTCGTGACCTTGCTGACTTCCACGTCTTCAAACAGCATCTTTATCTCACTATTCACCTTTAATGTCGGAAATACTTCAAAGAATGGCTTACTCATTCCAGTGTAACAACTCCTGTCTCAATGTCTCTAATAACTGGTCTTCTTTTACTTTCTTAACAATCTTGCCTTTTTTAATCAAAAGCCCCTCCCCGATACCACCTGCGATACCGATATCTGCTTCCTTGGCTTCTCCGGGACCATTTACAACACATCCCATGACTGCAACCTTGATATCCAACGGAATATCTGCCACCATCTGCTCTACCTGATTCGCAAGCCCGATCAGATCGATCTTCGTTCTTCCACAAGTCGGGCAGGATACTACTTCAATTCCGCCTTTTCTTAACCCCAGTGTCTTAAGAATTAATTTGGCAGATTTGATCTCTTCTACCGGTTCGCCAGTCAGTGACACGCGGATCGTATCACCAATTCCCTGATTCAAGATTAAGCCCAACCCGATTGATGACTTGATATTCCCTGCCAGCAATGTACCTGACTCCGTAATACCCACATGTAACGGATATGGACATTCCTTAGCGATTAATTCATGCGCTCTTACACACATCATAACATCCGAAGACTTAATACTTACCACCAGATTATCATAGCCCATCCGTTCGATCATGTGTACCTTATCCAAAGCGCTCTCCACTAACCCTTCTGCTGTCACGCCGCCATATCGCTCTACCAGAGGCTTCTCTAAAGATCCGCTGTTCACTCCCACCCGGATCGGCACCTGATATTCTTTCGCTTTATCCACCACTGCTTGTACGCGGCTCTCATCTCCGATATTTCCCGGATTGATCCGGATCTTATCTGCCCCGTTCTCAATCGCCGCAATCGCCAGCCGGTAGTCAAAATGAATATCTGCCACCAACGGAATATGAATCCTCTCTTTGATCTTTGCCAAAGCCAAGGCAGCCTCCATGGTCGGAACTGCACATCTTATAATCTCACATCCCGCTTTCTCAAGTTCCAGTATCTGTGCCACTGTTGCATCAACATCTTCTGTCTTCGTGTTAGTCATAGACTGAATCGCAACCGGGTTTCCTCCTCCGATCCATACATTACCTATCTGAATCTTCTTCGTCTCATCTCTCCACATCGTTTTACCTCTCCTCTCTTCATGCACATTGAATATCATTTCCAAGATAAAAATCCCCTCTATCCGTCACCTTGCTTCGATAGAGGGGTGTTCTTTATTACTCTTTTATTAATATCATCTGTTCGCCATATTCACGTTCCGTAAGCGTCAACTGTTCCTGATCCACACTATAATCGAATGTCGTGATCACAGAATCAAGAGCATTCTTAAGCGCCCCTTCCGTATACTGTCCGTCCGACTCCTCTGCCATGCTCTGAAAATCCGTATCTTTCGCTGTAATCGTGATCGTCTTGGCATCCCTATCCAGAGTATAATTCATAGGAACAGCAACCTCTGCTGCTTCTCCCACCTCCGGAAGCGTTACCGTCGCCGTACCATTACGGCCGATCGAAATACTCAGATTCCCGTCCTCATCCGTCCAGTTACCTTCCAATGGATTCGTCATAAATAACTTCGTCAAAAGATATATCGCTATGATTATAATCAGGACAGATGAAACAGTTGTAACAATCCTCCAGATCTTACTTCTTTTCACTTCATCATTCTTCGCAATTATCATCTATCCAGTTCCTCTCGCTTTTATTTTATGCTTCGTCTTAAATTATAGGTGCTTTTCTCTTCGGTGTCAACGGCTAACACTTACTATTCTTCCGTCTCCACCAGCAGATAGAATCCCTTATCCGTCTTTTCGATCTTTCGGATGATTCCCTTACGCGCTTTGATTCTCTGGCTGGTTCTGTAGATACCAGACATCGCAATGGACGGCTCCACCAGATAAGTATATTGTCCCGTAACGGCACTCCTTTCACTGATCTCAACTTCCTGTCCTTCCTCTACAAGTCCTTCCCGTTCCATCTTAAATCGATCCTGTCTCATCTGCATACTTCCTTTCTACCCTTTTTTTACTGTTCCAAAGTGCCACTACAAGTTGAATATCAGCACTTTTCATGTTCTTAATCGCCACAATTGGTAAAATATACCAAAACTAACTAAGGAGGATAAGTGCTATGGAATTAGGGTTTGCCGAGAGATTAAAAGAGTTGCGCGAAAAAAACAAAATGACGCAGGAAGACGTCGCCCAATATCTAAACGTCTCCCGATCAACCGTTGCCGGTTATGAGACCAAACAACGTCAGCCCTCCTATGAAAAATTATTGGCACTCGCCCGTCTGTTCCATGTAAGCGTAGATTACCTTCTTAGCGGCGATCCTACTTTTGATATCACGATTGAGCCTTGCGATTCCAAGACCCCTTCTGACCTGAAGCGTCTTGCATCAATCTATATGCACCTTGCACCTGACTCGCAGAAAGATCTGCTGAGAATTGCGCATCTTCTGGAATTAGGCGATAAAGAACAGGCACATCGGTAACGACTGCCTGTTCTATTTCTTTATTCTTTTACAAATCTTCGATAAATATATTCATTTGCCGCATTTTCCTGGCGGTCATCTAAGGGACCTAACTGAACCGGACCGTATTTTCTCTCCAGCGCTTTCTGAATCAGATAATCACACACTTGTGGATTCTTCGGAAGGAGAGGTCCGTGCAGATAGGTTCCGATCACATTCTTATAGACCACACCTTCATATCCGCTCTTACCATCGTTGCCTGAACCATACAATACCTTGCCAAAAGGCTGATTGCCATTCAGATAAGTCCTTCCTCCGTGATTCTCGAAGCCTACCACTGGCATATCTACCAGATCACTTTTTAGAACGATATTATCAATCAGTCTGCCTTCTTCCTGCTCTGTATAGATATCTACCAGACTCAAGCCTTCGATCATGCCGGCATCTGTCTTATAGTATTTACCCAGAAGCTGGTATCCTCCGCAGACCGCGATCACTACGCCATTATTTTCTACATATTCTTTAAACTGCTCTTGTATCTCCAGGAGATTGCGGCATACAATTGCCTGCTCCCGGTCTGAACCACCGCCTAATAGTACAATATCCAACTTGGAGAAATCAATCTCATCTCCAGTATTGAATTCAATCGTATCTGCCGCAATACCGCGCCAGATGCAGCGCTGCATCATGCACGCAATATTGCCGCGATCGCCGTACAGATTCAGAAGATCGGGATAGAGGTGGCCAATCGTAATCTTCATATCCGTAGTTTCCATTACCGATTCTCCTCCAATCTCTTTAATACATTCCTGGTACTGAACAGAGCCGTATAGTTCACAAGTACATAGAGATTGCCACATCCATTCTCCACACGCTCACAGATTGCTTTCTCCACATCAGCCTCCAGCATGGAAGGGATGTCCACATATTTCATACGAAGCCCCATATCATGACACCGGATTCCACTGACCGTAATAGAGCCTACATTCGCCTCTTTAAACCGGTCGAAATCCACATCCCACAGCCAGGAGACATCCGTACCATCCTGCGCATTGTCATTGATCACAATGATAATATCCTTCAACGTCTCGTCCTGCATGACCGCAGAGATATTCTGATTGAATCCCGCCGGATTCTTGGCAAGATTCAGCACAATCTTCGTATCCTTAATGCAGAACTGCTCCATACGCCCATTCTCAGGGTTGAACTTCGCAAGCATATCGTTAAAATGTTCTACTGGAATCCCGCCACTTCTAACAGCCGTATACGCCGCCAGAATGTTATAGATATTATAGAACCCTTTATAATTCGCCCGAATCCTTCTTCCCTCTACCGTAAATGCCAGCTGATCGCCAACTTCAATCTCGGAACCATCAAACAGAATCTCAGGTCGCTTAAAATCACATCCGGTACATGCATAATCTCCCAACTGGCTATAATGATAGAAATTATAGTGAAGAGGAGCGCCGCAGCATTTACAGAATCTTCCCTCTCGTATCTCGTGGGAATCTTTATCATCCAGTACTTTTTCACTGATTCCATAAGTTACATATGGATTACCACTGTCCATAGCCAGATATGCTGACAATGCGTCGTCCCCATTCACGATAACCTTCATAGCAGGAGCCGACTGCATCACTTCCTTCAGGATATTCATGGTGATATCAATCTCACCATACCGGTCCAACTGATCCCGAAACAGATTCGTAAGCACCATATAATCCGGTTTAAAATGTGGAAATACCCTTCTGGTAGACGCCTCATCAATCTCAATGCAGGCATAGTCTGCTTTCAGGTTCCCACCGAGTCCGGCTCCCAGAGCGAATGCTGCCACTACTCCGTTCAGCATATTCGACCCTGTATGGTTACAAATTACTTTATAGCCCTCTGCTTCAATTGCTGCACAGAGCATATTATTCGTGGTGGTCTTCCCATTGGTTCCGCATACAATGAATATATCATTCTTCACCTGTCCTGCAAGTTCCTTCAATATAGATGGGCAGATCTTTAATGCAATTTTACCTGCCCATGTAACTCCCTGACGGTGAAATATATGGACACTGACCTTTTCTGTGATCTTCGCTGCCCATATGGCCAGCATTCTGCGTAATCTCATAGTCTTATTATTCCTCTAATAATTTCGTAATATTCTCCGGATCCGGCATAGAGCGGATTGCACCTTTCTTCATGGTGATCAATGCTGCACCTGCATTGGCATATGTCAGGATATCCCCCAGAATCTCCTCTGTGAGGTTCTCTAAGCCATGTGTCAGTACTCCGTGAATGGAGCATCCACAGAATGTATCTCCGGCACCTGTTGTCTCAATGGCTTTTACCTTGAATCCTTTACGCTCTACTCGCAGGTCTTTATAATATGCACGGCTTCCATCCTTACCCATGGTCAGGAAAATCAACGGAATGTTGTATTTCTCCTGAAGATAGTGGATACCGTCATCATAATCTTCCATTCCGGATACAAACTGAATCTCATTGTCGGAGATCTTCAGAACATCACAGTACTGGAAACCATATTCCATCTGCTTCTTCGCCTCGTCAAGAGACTCCCAGAGTGGCGGACGTAAGTTTGGATCAAATGTAATCAGGCATCCTGCTTCTTTTGCCACTTCAAGTGCCTTCTTCGTTGCCGTTCTTACCGGTTCGTCGGTCATAGACAGAGTTCCAAAATGGAATACTTTAGACTGACGGATCAGATCCAAATCAACCTCTGCTTCAGATAACATCATATCCGCTCCCGGCTTACGGTAGAATGAAAACTCTCTGTCTCCATCCGGGAATGTATGTACGAAAGCAAGGGTTGTATGAATATCCTTGTCCAGGATCAGACCTTTGGCTTCGATTCCCAACTCTTCAATCGTGCCTTTTAACAGGCGTCCGAACTGGTCTTCTCCTACCTTGCCGATGAATGCAGTCTTTCTTCCAAGTTTGTTCAGCATTGCAAGTACATTACATGGTGCGCCTCCCGGGCATGCTTCGAACAGGTTGTTGCCCTGGTCGCTCTGTCCATTCAGTGTAAAGTCGATTAACATTTCGCCCATTGCAGTAACGTCATATAATTTTTCCATACTTCTAACTCCTTATCTTAATCTCAATATTTCTACATATTTTACCACATAACAAAAGATTTTTAAAGGGGGGACGCAGGATCATGTTGCAGTTTACGTTTTGCGTTTTGACCAGGGGACGCAGTTCTGAGCAGCAATATATCTCACACAAACGGGGCAACATTGCGGCGAACTAATTGCTAACTACGACTAATGTGCTCAGGAGAGTGTTTGACAAGTGGGCAGTTTGGACAGTTTCTGGAAATAATTTGTTATTTTTTTGTCAATTTGTCTATTTACGGGAGACCGGTATACTAGTACAATAATAAGCGTAATAGATAATTTTTTAACAAAGTTCTTGGAGGAATGGATTATGAGTAGTTTGTTAGGATTAACGGCTGTGTTGTTTTTTGGATATATTGCGTATGTGATCGGTGTGCAGGTTGCTTCTATTGTGAAGGCTGTACGGTCTAAAGATGTGTTAGATGGATATAAGAAGGAAAAAGATGGATTCGCTGTTGTGCGCGGGAATGTCGTTTTTGCAAATCATTAATTAGTCATCCTCTTTGTTTATTGTATAGTATAGAAGACTCCCCAGAGGCTGTTCGCTATTATAGGCCTCTGGGGAGTCGCTTTATCTGATTTCTTATTTCTATCCCAGCACATGCACCCCGCCCAGAAGTACATAAGAGATAAACCACATAATCACAGTTGCCATGCAGATTCCCAGTATCACTGCCGGGAAGGCTTTCTTGAACTTTACTCCAAGCAATGCCGCAATCAGCGAACCGGTCCATGCTCCCGTTCCCGGAAGCGGAATTCCTACGAAGAGTACTAATCCCCAAAACTCATATTTCTCGATCTGGTCACTCTTGCTCATTGCCTTCGCTTCTAACTTATCCACCATCGGTTTCAGATGCTTCGTCCCTTTCATCCAATTAAAGATTGGTGTAATCAAAAGTAAAATGAATGGCACCGGAATAATATTTCCAATAATACAAAGCGGAATCGCTGTCGACACCGGAACTCCAAGCAGCGGACCCGCAACCAGCAGGGCGCCTCTTAATTCCAGAATTGGGATCATGGATATGATAAATACAATTGCTTCCTTTCCAACACTTCCACCCAGGGCATCAATGATACCCTGCACTAAAGTTTCTGTCATAGAATTCTCCTTTTTATTTATACTTTTTGATATTCACATAAAAGCGTCTTATCATGCAAACTACATCCGAATCTTACCGGTTCATATACTTTCTCAGGAAATCGAACAGTGCTTCCATCTCTTCTCTTGTCCCGATGGTAATCCGCATATACTGCTCGATTCTTTCGCTTCCCCAGTAACGGACATAGATGTTATTCGCTTTCAATGCCTCGAATAATTCTTTGGCATCATACTTGGGGTGCATAGCAAAGATAAAATTCGCACTGGAATCCAGATAGTGGAATCCAAGTTTTGCAAGTTCTCCCTTCGCCCATTCTCTCGTCTCAATAATCTTATGGACTGCTGCCTCAAAATATGCTCTATCCTTTACAGCCTCTACACCACAAATCAGCGAAGTCTGATTCATCGTATAAGAATTAAAGGAATATTTTGCGTCATTCAGATACTTAATCAGCATCGGATTACTAATTGCATAGCCGATACGCATTCCTGCCATCGAACGAGCCTTAGAGAAGGTCTGTACGACAATCAGGTTCTCATACTTGTCGATCAACTCAAGTACAGAGCGACCTGCGAAGTCCACATATGCCTCATCCACAATCACGATCACATCCTGATTATGGGCAATAATATCCTCCACTACGTCTAATTCTTCATAGATTGCTGTCGGCGCATTAGGATTCGGGAAGATAACTCCTCCATTCTCCTTATAATAATCTTCTTTCACAATCCGGAAGTTCTCATCCAGTTTCTGACATTCATACGGTATCCGATAGAGATCCGCCCATACCTTATAAAAAGAATATGTGATATCCGGGAAATAGATCGGCTTCTCGGAATTAAAGAAGGTCAGAAAGCACATGGACAGCACATCATCTGAACCAACGCCTACAAAGACCTGATCCGGATTCACATGGTAGAATCTTGCAAGTTCCTCTACCAGCGGTCCTGCCGTTGGGTCCGGATAGAGACGCAGCCGGTCAGTATCCATCTCTTCCAGCGCTCTGGTAACCCCAGGCGCTGGCGGATAAGGATTCTCATTGGTGTTTAATTTGATTACTTTGTGCTGTGGCTGTTCGCCCGGCACATAGGGTTCTACTTTTCGAATATTTTTCTCAAATGCTTTCATGATCTTGTCCTCTTCGTAATATTAACCAAACATCTTTACATGAAGTATTTTCATTGTATGCTATGTATTAAATATTAGAAATACTCCTTTGAAAGTTCTTTGAACTTCGGAAGTGAATTCACAATCGTCTCATAAGATACGCAGTATGCAAGCCTTACATAGCCCGGACAAGCGAATGAACTTCCCGGCACAATTAAGATATTATACTTTTTCGCTGCCGCACAGAATTCTTTCTCGTCTGCAATCGGAGACTTTACGAAGAGATAGAATGCGCCTTCCGGCTTAATGCACTCGAATCCACATTCCGTCAATCCATTATATAAAGTCTCTCTGTTTCTGTCATAGAAAGAGATATCCGTCTTCTCATTCAGACACTTTGCAACCACTTTCTGCTGCAGAGTCGGAGCGTTTACAAATCCCAAGATACGTGTTGCAACATTGGCTGCTGACTGTACGTCCGCACTATCCTTCACTTCATCCGGGATTACCAGATATCCGATACGCTCTCCCGGAAGTGACAGGGACTTGCTGTAAGAATAGCCTACGATCGTATTGTCATAATATTTTGTCAGATAAGGAACCTCTACTCCATCATATACCAGTTCACGGTACGGCTCATCAGAGATCAGGTAGATATCTGTTCCATATTCCTTCTGTTTTGCTTCCATAATCGCTGCCAGTTTCAAAATAGTCTCTTCGGAATATACAACACCAGTCGGATTGTTCGGTGTATTCACGATAACTGCTTTTGTCTTCGGAGTAATCTTCTGCTCGAATTCATCTAATTTCGGCTGGAAATCCACTGTGTTCGGAGAGATTTCAACCAGGACACCGTCATAGTTATTCGTATAAGAACGATACTCGCCAAAATACGGCGCAAACGCAATAACTTCATCTCCCGGATTGATCAAGGTCTTCAGGATCACATTCAGTCCACCTGCCGCACCAACCGTCATTACAATGTTCTTTCCCTCGAACTTGGTTCCAAAACGCTCATTCAGAGAATTCGCAACTGCTTCTCTGACATCAGCATAACCAGAGTTGCTATTGGTATAACCGTGAAGCACTACCGGGTCACTCTCATCTAATAATTCCAGGATTGCCTTCTTTACTGCCTCCGGTGCCGGAACATTCGGATTGCCAAGGCTGAAGTCGAATACATTCTCAGGACCATAGATGCTTGCAAGACGGTTGCCCTCTTCGAACATCGCACGGATTGCTGAACTATTTGCTACCATATTTTTCATCTTTTCTGCTATCATTTTCTTCTCTCCTTCTCCTTTTTATTCTGTTCGTTTATCTATCATCTATTTTTAATCTCTGATACATCTCCCTTTTCTACCATGAAAACGGGGCGATAGGATAATTTTGCCTTTCTTAAGCCTTCAGCACCAGTATCTTCTTCTCTGTTCACATACTGGTAATTCTGGCATTCATGCTCTACAAACTGCTGGTTGATCATTGGATACGCACCTTGTATATCTGCATATGCCTTCTCGATATGGACAACGAAAGTATCCGAACAGATCGGCTCACCCAATGTAAATGCTACTACCTCGCCGTCAATCCGAAGAATTCCGCCTGTTAATTCCAATTCTTCAAACAGCCTTAAAGAATTCATCGTTACACAGATCTCTCCTCGTTTCTCCGGATCATCCTCACAGCCATTCTCATTCCTCCACTTAAGCGCCATCTGGAAACACTCTTCCACATTATCTTTCGTTACGCTTTCATAAGACCATCTGCCCTCATACATTGACTTGAACTTATTAATATGATTCCTCTTACCGTGGAGTTTCTTGCCTGACAGGGTTGCAAGTTTCTCAGATTCATATACATAGTCTGCGCTGTCCCTGTCATATTCAATCTGGAATCTTCCCGGATACCATTCCTCTAACTGCGCGAAATTATCCGGAGTCACATTATACATCCTAAACGGAACCCCCCGCACTTTACTATATTCCATCAGAACTTCCAGCGCCCGCTTCACGCTCTCTTTCTCTCCTGCCGGATAAGCAAATGCCAGATGAGTCTCATCCTCACTTTTGAACACCAAAGCATCCTCTACGATTGCCCATTTCACCGGATACTGTCTGGACCACAGATATACATTAGCAAATGTCCTCTCACAGCTTCTACTGGTATGATGTTTAAAATAATGGGATATAGTCTCTTTATCTTCTAATTCTGCTCTTTTAAATTGTATTTCTTCCATAATTTCCCTTCTTTTTATTGCGCTTTTTTCTCTACTTATAATTGGACGTTTCCTAGTATAGCATATTTTTCTTCTTTTTTCCTCTTTTTGTGATAAATCTTATAAGAAACACCACAATAAGGATTATCATCAGGATCACACCGTAGATCATAAATGCGAATCTATTCGGATGCTTCACCAGATTACCCAGATTCTTACTGTCATCTTCCAGTTTTCTTCCTTCCTTTTCTCCGTAATAAGAAGGGATCTGAGAGATTCCCTCCTCATTCTGATTGAATGATTCCAAATAGGAAGCAAGCGCATACCATTCTTTTAGTTCCGCCCCATTCTGATCATGAATAATGTATTGTTCAAAATCCGTAATCTCATTGCCCTCTTTATCCTTCGGCGTAATCTTTAAAAGCCCCATTGATTTATCCTCAACTGCACCCAGCATCTGTGCCGAATAGAGTCCTGCAACCACACGGTACATCTGGTCGTCCCGGATCTCTTCTGTCTGTTTCTCCTGTACATATGGCACATTCTGAACAAGTTCCACCTGTGTTACCCGATTCAGGATCATCCGGTTCGGGTTATACGTCCAGCGAAGCCCACTTGGATAGAGTTGGGCTGCTGTCATCATCGGTGAGACAGAGACGTCAATCTCTGCTGCCGTCTTCAGTTCCCTTCCGGTCAGATATACACTTACTAAAGGATATCCAGGAATACGGTCAGCACCGATTCCAAGAGAACTTACGTTAAATGCATCCGACACCGTAAGCGTTCCTTTCTGGAAAGTATCACGGATGGCACCTGATGGCGAGATTGTGACATCCACTTTTTCATAATCGTCTCCTTCTGCCTGCTGCACTGCATATACATAAGAATCTGCGATAATGCTTCCCAATGGATCTTCCTCGAGTTCTTCTGCAAAATCATCTTTCTGCGTGAACTCCACACCATTTTCTGCCAGAACCTGATCAAAAGTATAGCCGAATTCAGACAGATATTCTTCATCCACCAGTTTCTTATATCTCTCTAATTCTGCAAGAACCGCCTCATCCTCTGGCACATCCTCATCCAGATGATTCAAAGTATACTCATCCAGTTCCCAGCACCCGTCATCCTTCTGTGTCAGGTTCAGTTCGCCCAGATTCTTACAACAAGAACCTGCCGACACAATATACGTATCCCCATACTGAATTGCTTCATCTAATGTGGTATGGGTGTGGCCACTTACAATTACATCTATCTCTGGCACCTCTTTTGCCAGGAGTTCATCCTCCGAATGTTCTACATCTTCATTCGTTCCACTGTGGGAAAGGCAGACGATCATATCCACTTGCTCTTTCTCTAACTTTTCCACTACTTCTTTAGAAGTATCCACAATGTCTTCAAACGTCAATCCACTTTCCGGCGCACAAGCATCTGCGTCCTCGCCCAGAACGCCATACACTCCGATTCGCACTCCGCCATGCTCCACGACCACATATGGCGTACTTCCATAGTCTTCGAGCGCATCCCGAATTTTCTTATTATCTTCAGAAGTATTCTTATCCCAGTCAATATTCGCACTGACAAAAGCTGGCAGTTTAAACGACGCATCTTCTTTTGCATTCTCTATTACAGCATGGAGCATATTGCTTACACCGTCACTGCGATAATCGAACTCGTGATTCCCAAATGTCACAGCATCATACCCCAGGCGTCCCAGCATTGTCAGTTCTGCTGCTTCCGTCTCATAGATGGTCTGATACAGCGTACCCATAGAAAAATCACCGCCATCAAACAAAAACGTCGCAGGATTCTCTGCTTTCTTCTCATCAATCAGCGTTTTTAGTTTCCCAAAACCGCCTATCATAACTGTCCTCTTCTCTTTGTCAGACGAATCAGACTTCTTCTTTACCGCCTTATACGCATCCATGTGGGAATGCATATCATGCGTAAATAATATCTTTACTTTTTTCTTTCCTTGAGTTTCCTCCGTCTGCACCTCTTCCGCAAGAACGGAAGTAACGCACATCATGCAGACCACCATTATGATGAGCATGGAAGCCATCATTCTTTTTCTCGGATTCATGCCTATTCTCCCCCTTATTTTCTCCATACATTTATCTAATTCACAATCATTATATTCTGATTTTCTCCCCTTTGCAGATTCCCCTGTGACTTATACCTACATTGCTGTCTCTTTTGTATATACAGCACGCATCATCTCTATGCATGTCCGAAGTTCCTATGATAAAGCGACTCGTAGATTCCCTTCTTCTGTAATAATTCCTCATGCGTTCCTTCTTCCGCAATTCCTTCTTCTGTCAGAACCAAGATCTTCTGCGCATTCTGAATCGTCGTAAGCCGGTGTGCGATAACGAATGTAGTCCTCTCTTTTGCCAGGCCTTCCAGTGACTTCTGAACCACCTGCTCACTCTCATTATCCAGCGCAGATGTTGCTTCATCGAAAATCAGGATCGGCGGATTCTTAAGAAATACTCTGGCAATCGACAGTCTCTGCTTCTGACCTCCGGATAATTTCACTCCCCGCTGTCCGATATCCGTATGATATCCCTCCGGGAAACTCATAATAAAGTCATGGGCATTGGCATTCTTCGCCGCACGGATGACATCTTCATCGGTAGCATCCGGTCTTCCATAACGGATATTATCCATAATCGTACCCGCGAAAAGGTATACATCCTGCTGCACGATACCTATATTATTGCGCAGATCATCCAATTTCATGTCTCGGATATCCAATCCATCTATCGTAATAGAACCAGATGATACCTCATAGAATCTGGGGATCAGACTGCACAGCGTAGTCTTCCCAACCCCTGACGGTCCAACCAGCGCCATATAATCGCCCGCATTCACTTTCAGATTAATATGGTTCAGCACCTTCTCTGTCTGATCTTCATATTGGAAGCATACATCCCGGAACTCAATCTCTCCCTTTACCTGATCCACAGACGCCGCATCCGGCTTGTCCGCAATATCCGGCGCAATGGATAATATCTCAAGGAATCTCTCGAATCCGGAATAGCCATTCTGGAACTGTTCTGTAAAGCTAACCAGTTTCTTAACCGGATCGGTAAAGTTATTAATATATAGAAGAAACGTAATTAAATCAGTCAATTCTACTGTTCCAGCCAGCATCATGCTTACACCTGCCAACAACACCACCACCGTGATTAATGTACTCATGGCGCCCAGACCAGAATTATAGATTCCCATATATTTATAACTGACTTTCT
Organism: Bariatricus sp. SGI.154; assembly: GCF_050313795.1. Taxonomy (NCBI): domain Bacteria; kingdom Bacillati; phylum Bacillota; class Clostridia; order Lachnospirales; family Lachnospiraceae; genus Bariatricus; species Bariatricus sp. SGI.154. The sequence goes on along the minus strand of NZ_JBNPMC010000002.1, from coordinate 68,709 downwards.
TCGCAGCTACAAAATTATCATTTCCCGCCTTGAACTTCTTCATCTCTTCGTTTTCATTGGCAAATGATTTGACAACACGGATACCAGACAGACTGTCCTCTATCTGACTGTTAATATCCGCAATCTTCTCCCGGTTTCTCTTGAATGCCAGTTTCATCTTGCCATTATAGTAGAATGCAAAAAGTGCCATAACCGGGATGAATGCGAATGCCACAAGCGCAAGTTTTACATTCACCATTAGCAGGATGATAAATGAACCTATGATCTTAATAATGGATATGACCAGATCTTCTGGTCCGTGATGCAACAGTTCGCTGATATCAAACAAGTCACTGGTAATTCTTGACAGAAGATGACCTACTTTCTGATTATCATAAAAAGCAAAGGTTAACTTCTGGTAATGTCCGAAGATATCTTTACGCATATCCGCCTCCATCTTCGCTCCCATGATATGTCCAAAATATGCTATGTAGAAATTGCAGAAGATCTCTAACAATACAAGAGCAATCATAAGAATGCCCAGAACCAGAATTGATCTTCCGGCATCCTCCGGGGCAAAATATACAACTTCATTCGTGATATATCTTACGATCAGGGGGATGACCAGCGTTACGGCTGCACCCAGGATAGCGAAGAACATATCACTGTAGAATAGAGGTTTGTATGGATTATAGTAAGCAAATAATTTCTTTAGTTTCTCTCCCATTGACATATTTCCTTTTCTTTTTAATACAAATGTAATAACACAAGCGATGCCAAGGAAAACACCTCGACACCGCTCGACATCAATTACTATTACTCATTCATATTCGCCAATTTTGCCGCCTGATCCGCCGCAATACAAGCATCAATAATCTCCTGAATATCACCATTCATAATCTTATCCAACTTATACAGCGTCAAGCCGATTCGATGATCCGTCACACGTCCCTGCGGGAAGTTATAAGTACGAATCTTCTCAGAACGGTCTCCTGTACCAATCTGGCTCTTTCTCGCCTCTGCTTCCGCATCATGCTGCTTCTGACATTCCATATCATATAATTTCGCACGGAGTAAAGCGAATGCCTTCTCTTTATTCTGTAACTGCGACTTCTCTGTCTGGCTGTAAATTACGATTCCAGTCGGATAATGAGTCAGGCGTACCGCAGAATCTGTAGTATTGACGCACTGTCCGCCGTTACCGGATGCACGCATAACATCAATACGGATATCTTTTTCATCAATCTGGATATCTACTTCTTCTGCCTCCGGCATGACTGCGACCGTGATCGTAGAGGTATGGATACGTCCTCCCGATTCCGTCTCCGGTACACGCTGCACGCGATGAACACCCGACTCATACTTCATCACCGAATATGCACCGTTACCATTGATCATAAAAGTAACATTCTTCATGCCGCCAATACCAATCTCTTCGCATTCTACCAACTCAACTTTCCATCGTCTGCTTTCTGCATAATGCAGATACATCCGATAGATCTCAGCCGCAAAAAGCGCTGCCTCATCTCCGCCCGCACCTGCACGAATCTCTACGATAACGTTCTTGTCATCGTTCGGATCTTTTGGAAGCAGTAAGATCTTAAGTTCTTTCTCCAATTCTTCTATTCTTGCCTTGGATTCATTCAACTCTTCCTTAGCAAGTTCCCGCATCTCTTCATCAGACTCTTCTTCTAACATCTGAAGACTGTCCTCGACTGCCTGCTTACAGGATTTGTATTCCTTATATGCCTCAACAATGGGGGTCAAGTCATTCTGTTCCTTCATGAGTTTGCGAAATCTCACCTGATCACTTGCAACATCCGGTTCTTGCAACTCACTCAATATCTCCTCTAGACGAATGAGCAGATCCTCTAATCTGTCAAACATAATTTTTCCTCCTAGTTTCTATCTTTTTCCATCATTTTTAATATCTTCGAATAGAATACCTCCGCATCCTATCCCTGACTTATCTAAGCACTACCTTTTATTGTACATGCCGATCACCACTCGGTCAAGACCTGCCAAATCCTTTTTTACCACTATATTCCGATATCCATATTGTTTCATAATCCCAGAAACATCCTTTCCTTGCTCATACCCGATCTCGAACATCAGATATCCGCCATCTTTTATATGGCAAATGCTGTTTTTCACAATTCTTCTGTAAAAATACAGTCCATCTTGCTTGCCATCCAATGCAAGTCTGGGATCATGAAGACGCACTTCTTCCTCGAGTTCTTCAATAACCGCCGTGCGGATATATGGCGGATTCGACACAATTACATCATATTTATCCTTCGGACTTTCTACATTTTCCCATGCTTCGAACAAATCGCTCCGGACAAATCCTGCTTTCACCCCAAGACGTTTTGCATTTCTCTTCGCTACTTTCAATGCTTCCTCAGAGATATCACAGCCTGTTCCATTTACGCCCGGACACATCTTCAGAATGCTTAAGATAATACACCCCGAGCCTGTACACATATCCAGAATCATTTTGCCTTGCTTAACTAATTTCGGACTGTCCGCTACACACCCTTCTAACGAAGTCTTACAATCCATCTTCCTTATAATCTTTATAGCCTCTTCCACCAGAACTTCCGTATCCTGCCTTGGTATCAGCACATGCTCATTCACATAGAAAGGATACCCCATGAACTCCTGCTCTCCTGTAATATGCTGTAGTGGAATCCTTCGGCTTCGCACTTCAATATAATCCAGATATCTCTTGGCTTGCTCTTCTTCCACCTCTCTGCCTGGATCGCCATAATAGGACGCCTTGCTAATCCCGGTCACATACTCCAACAAATACCACGCATCCAATAATGACTCTTCTACTCCGGCCTCCTGTAATCTGGAAGCGCCTTCCTTATAGATCTGCTGCAGTGTGAAAATTCTCTGCTTCATATGCTCTCCAATCAAATACTGCTTCCACAGCCTGAATCGCCACTTCGATCATACTATCATCCGGTTCTTTCGTTGTCAGTTTTTGAATTGCCAGCCCTGGTTTACTTAACAGATTAATCACCGGATGATCACTTCGCCCCGCCAGTTTCAAGAACTCATATGAGATCCCCGCAATCACAGGAAGCAGTGCAATTCGAACCACTACACGCATTAAAGGCGACTCCACCCGGATCAAAAGCAGTAGTATAATACTGATTGCAAGTACCAGGAATAGGAAACTCGTCCCACATCTCTTATGCTGCCTGGAACTGATTCTTACATTCTCCACGGTAAGCGGCAGCCCATGCTCAATACAGTTAATGCATTTATGCTCCGCTCCATGATACATAAAGGTTCTCTGAATATCCTTCATTCTTGAAATCATCAGCACATATAATATGAAGATGCCAATCCTTACAACTCCTTCAATCACCGTGCGCATACTATAAGATGTAACCAGCGGCTTCAACAGCGAAGACAGAAAATATGGCAGTACCATAAAGATTGCAACCGCAGCCACTACCGAGAATGCCACCGTCACTCCCATCATCAGGTTCTCCCTCTTTTCTTTCTTTGCTTTCTCTTCCACCGTCATCTCAATAACTTCTTCCTCTTCAAAGAAACTTGCAGAATAAGTCAATGTCTTAATTCCCAGCACCATTGAATCTATGAAATTAAATATTCCCCTGACGAATGGAACCTCCGTCAGTTTCTTCCAATTACCTACAAAACTTTTATAAGTCTCTTTCTGTACGACGATCTCGCCGTCCGGTTTTCGGACTGCAACAGCATAATCGTCTTTATGCTTCATCATAATTCCTTCCAGTACTGCCTGCCCGCCAATATTAGATGACTTCATAATATACCGCAACTCCTTCAAGCATACGCTTTTGATTCACTATTTTTTAATAAGATAAAAAGGGGTTGAGATTATACAACCTCAACCCGATACTTGTAATACTTATTTACCCATTCCGTATTTCTTATTGAACTTATCAACACGACCACGAGCCTGAGTTGCTTTCTGCTGCCCTGTATAGAACGGATGGCATTTAGAACAGATTTCTACGTGGATATCTTCTTTTGTAGATCCTGTTACGAATGTATTGCCGCAGTTACAAGTTACAGTTGCCTGATGATATGCTGGATGTATTCCTTCTTTCATGATTTTCACCTCTTCTTTATTTAGTCAGATGCACAATGTGCAATAAATGTTCGTTATCTAAACAGCGTTGTTATTGTATCATAAAAGCACGGCATTGTCTAGATAAATTTTGTCTTTTTTACTAATTGGATTAACTCTGCATTATTATTCGTTCTGCTGAACATATTCAGAATGTTCTCTACCGCCTCATCCGACCTCATACCGTTCAATGCCCGGCGCATGGAGTCCACAGCTTCCTGTTCTTCCCTGGATAACAGAAGATCTTCTCTTCTGGTGCTTGACTTCGGAATATCAATAGCCGGGAATACTCTCTTCTCAGAAAGTTTGCGGTCTAATACAAGTTCCATGTTACCAGTTCCCTTGAACTCTTCATAAATAACATCATCCATCTTGCTTCCGGTATCTACCAGTGCCGTTGCAAGAATCGTAAGGCTTCCGCCGCCACGCATGTTTCTTGCTGCACCGAAGAATCGTTTCGGCATATGCAGAGCCGCCGGATCAAGACCACCGGATAAGGTTCTTCCTGAAGGCGGAACAGTCAGGTTGTATGCCCTTGCCAGACGGGTAATACTATCCAGCAAAATCATAACATCCTTTTTATGCTCTACCAAACGCTTCGCACGCTCAATGACCATCTCTGATACACGCTTATGATGCTCCGGCAGTTCATCGAAAGTTGAATAGATTACCTCAACATTATCTCCCTCAATCGTCTCCTTAATATCTGTTACTTCTTCCGGACGCTCATCAATCAACAGAATCAGCAGATGAATCTCCGGATTATTCTGACGTACCGATAATGCAATCTGTTTTAAAAGTGTCGTCTTACCAGCTTTCGGCTGAGACACAATCATACCACGCTGTCCCTTTCCAATCGGAGACAGAAGATCTACGATTCGCATAGCCGTGCTTGTCTTTCCACATTCCAAGCAGAGTCTCTCATCCGGGAAGATCGGCGTCATATCTTCAAAATTCATCCGACGCATCGCCTTCAGTGGATCAATATCATTGATCTTAGTAAGATATAACAGGGCGCAAAACTTCTCCTGCTGCGTCTTAATACGCGTATTACCTTCCAAAATATCACCAGTCTTCAGGTTGAACCTGCGAATCTGCGACGGAGATACATATACATCGTTCTCTCCTGGCAGATAATTCGCACTTCGGATAAATCCATATCCATCCGGAAGCACTTCCAGAATTCCCTGAACTGTCACTCCACTATCCAATCTGTCGATATCATGGATCTCTTTATCTCCCGTGTTGGCAGACATCTCTTTTACTGTCTCTCTGGATGTCTTTTTCTCTTTCTCGTCTTCTTCTAGCATGCGTTCTATCAAGTCTGCTTTTTTCGCTGTTGACATGCCCTTTATTCCCCTTGCTTTTGCAAGATCTTTTAGCGTGGATAATGGTAATGATTCATATTTTTCTCTCATCATATGCTATCCCTTTCATAAAAATAGATTTCCGCTTTTTATTTGCCATATATAAAATATATAAATATAAATGGAATCAAAGGTCGGAAACGACCTTAGTTGGAAACATGAACCCATTATACTACAAATATTAGAATTTTGAAAGCCTTTTTATTGATTTGATTTCAGAGGGGTGATATGATTATAAACAATACGAGTATACATCCTCGTATCTATCATTAAGAAAGAACATATGAAAAGGTGGTATTCCTCATGACAAATAATGAAAAAGCACTCAAAATGCACGAAGAATGGCAAGGAAAGATTGAGACCACGGCAAAGTCTCATGTAAACTCACGCGAAGATCTGGCGATCGCTTATACTCCTGGAGTTGCCGAACCTTGCAAAGTCATCGCCCAAGACAAAGAAGCCGCTTATACTTATACAATCAAGTCTAATACCGTAGCCGTTGTGTCTGACGGGAGCGCAGTTCTTGGACTTGGCAACATCGGCGCTCTTGCCGCTATGCCGGTTATGGAAGGAAAAGCCGTATTATTCAAAGAATTTGGCGGAGTGAATGCAGTTCCGATCTGCCTTGATACTCAGAATACCGAAGAGATTATCAAGACAGTGGTAAATATCGCACCTGCTTTCGGCGGCATCAATCTGGAAGACATCAGCGCTCCACGCTGCTTCGAAATCGAAGAGCGTCTGAAAGAATTACTGGACATCCCGGTCTTCCATGATGACCAGCATGGAACTGCCATCGTAGTTCTCGCAGGAATTATCAACGCCATGAAAGTGACCGGTAAGAATAAAGAAGATTCCAAAGTTGTCGTTAATGGCGCCGGCTCTGCTGGCGTTGCAATCACCAAACTCCTTCTGACTTATGGTTTCAAGCATATCACCATGTGCGATATCAACGGTATTATCAGTAAGGATTCTCCGAACCTGAACTGGATGCAGCAGAAGATGACAGAGGTCACCAATCTGGAAGGTAAGACCGGAACACTTGCAGACGCATTAAAAGGTGCTGACATCTTCGTTGGCGTTTCTGCTCCGAACATTGTATCCAAAGAGATGGTCGCTTCTATGAATCAGGATGCGATTCTGTTCGCTATGGCGAACCCTGTTCCTGAGATTATGCCAGATCTTGCCAAAGAAGCTGGTGCCAAAGTTGTGGGAACCGGACGCTCCGATTTCCCGAATCAGGTAAACAACGTAGTAGCATTCCCTGGCATCTTCAAAGGAGCGCTAGAAGGACGTGCCACCCAGATTACCGAAGAGATGAAACTGGCAACTGCTAACGCAATCGCCAGCCTGATTCCTGATGAGGAACTGAATGAAAATAATATCCTGCCGGAAGCATTCGACCCACGTGTTGCGGATGTCGTAAGTCGTGCAGTAAAGGAACTAATCTAGTATGACTGTCCGCTGGGAAGAAAAGAGATATTATTCACTGGATTACTATTTTAAACAAACCTATGGCGAAAAACTATATAAGATCTCACTGGATGGCGGCATGACCTGCCCTAACCGTGACGGCAAACTGAACCGCCGGGGCTGTATCTTCTGCAGCGCAGGCGGTTCTGGTGATTTTGCTTCAGATCGCAGTCTTTCGATTACAGAACAGATCGAGCAAGGCAAAGCACAAGTTGCCCGAAAATATACCGGATCATCCTATATCGCGTATTTTCAGGCATATACCAATACTTATGCACCCGTTTCCTATCTTAGGGACATATTCACCGAAGCCATCCGGCATCCCGATATCAGACTTCTGGATATTGCTACCCGTCCTGACTGTCTCGGACCGGAAATACTTGCTCTGCTGGAAGAGTTAAACCGAATCAAGCCCGTATGGATTGAACTAGGCCTTCAGACGATTCATCCCAGGAGTGCGAATTTCATACGGAGAGGTTATGATCTTCCTGTATTCGAACAGGCTGTATCAGACTTGCGAAAAATTCATATCCCGGTGATTGTCCATACGATTCTCGGACTTCCCACAGAAGACACGGATAAGATGCTGGAAACTGTCCGATACCTGAACACCTTAGATATCCAGGGTGTAAAGTTTCATTTACTACACATACTAGAACATACCGATCTCGCAGACTATTACCGCGAGCATCCATTTGCCCTTCCCGACATGGAGGAATATTTTGAAATGCTTGGCCGATGTCTCTGCATCCTACGACCTGACATCGTAGTACACCGGCTGACCGGAGATGGACCCAAGTCACTTCTGATTGCTCCCCTATGGACAGGAAATAAGCGGCAGGTACTAAACCAGATGCAGGCATATCTGAAGCGTCATGACATCTGGCAAGGAAAGGAGTTGTAACCATGGATCAATCATTTAAACTCTACAAACTCATCATCCTCTACATGCTGAATAAAGTCGATTTTCCCCTGACGAATTCCCAGATCTCAGAATTCATTCTGGATGAAGGATATACGACTTATTTTAAACTACAGCAGGCAATCTCAGAGTTGATCGAATCTGGCTTTATCCGTGAAGAATCCACGCACAGCCGAACTTTCTATCACCTGACAGAAGATGGTGCAGAAACGATTCATTACTTCAAGAATGATATCTCCTCTGCTATTCAGGAGGATATCAATCGGTTTCTGAACGAAAAGCAATATGAGTTAAAAAACGAAGTATCAGTAAAATCCGATTACTATCGGAATTCTAATAATGAATATTCTATAAGATGCCAGGTCATTGAACAGGGAGCACCTCTGATTGATCTGACAGTGACGGCTCCAACCGAGACCGAAGCAGAGACGATTGCCAATAATTGGACGAAGAAGAATCAGGAGATCTATGCGTTGGTTATGGCGAATTTATTATAAGGGGAATTTTGTGTAGAAAGTGGAGTGTTGGGAAGTGTACGGCGCAAGGGCAGGGAAACTGTGGGCTGTAGCCGGATTATTTCGCCAAGACCTTGTAACAGAAAAAGATATCGTCAGTTCTAACCGGGCATCTGAGTCGTAAGCCCTTGATGGTCTTACGACTCAGATGCCCTCGAAACCAGGACTTGTGGTCCTGGTTTCGCACGAACTGACGATATCTTTTTCTGCAACGAGGTCTAAGGCTCATGATACGGCCACAGCCCACAACTTCCCTACCCTTGCACCTGACATCTCCGTGTACTCAAGATTTTCTCCATTGTGGGGATTCCAGCGGGAGTGGATGTGTGGAGCGGTATTGGTTGGGATACCGGGGCGATACATGGAGAAATATTGGGTGGAAACTGGAAGCGTGGACGTGTGAAAAGAACAGGAAGGTATGCAATGATGAAAAATTATATGTAAAGCATATTCCCTGCACTAATTTATGTCTTAATCACAAAACTCCTGTTTACTTCATGAATATAAATCCGTTCCACTCCTAATCTGTTACCCATCCAACACCGTTCCACACGCACTCCCGCCAGGAATCCTCACAGTTCATGAAGAGTCACACATAAGAATGTCAGGCAGAGAGGGGCAGTATGGCAGTTCATGTCCGTAGAAGAGCCGTACAATCTGTTGGTAAAAAAGAGGTCTGAAATCAGGATGAATTCTGTGCCACAAGCACAGAATTCAAGAATGTCTGAGTCGGAAAAATCTTTCAGATTTTCTCCGACGATTACATTCGATTCCTGATTCCAGACCTCTTTTGAACCTACGAATTGTAGGCGATTGGAGTCGGATATGAACTGCCATACTGTCCCTTTCTGTCGTACACTCCACATATACTCTTCAAGAACTAAATTCCCCTCTACAAGAGGAATTCACTCATCACATAATTACTGACATCGATCCCTCTCTCCGTCAGTCTTACGTAATCCCCGCATTCCTCCAAAAGTCCATCACGATACATCTTCCCCAAGACCTCTCCATAGATTTCTTCCATTTCGCACCCGAATTCTGCCAGGAACCTCTCTTTTAGCACGCCTTTCATCTTCCGAAGTCCCAGGAACATATACTCTTCCATCTGGTTCTCCATGGTTAAGACTTCTGGTTCTCCACCTTCGTTCCATCTCTGATTATCTATCAGAGATGCCGCTCCCATGCCGATTCCCAGATACTCTGTCCGATTCCAGTATCCCAGATTATGCCGACATTCATAGCCTGGTTTGGCATAATTAGATATCTCATATCTATGGTAGCCATATTCCTTAAGAATAGACCTGGTTTGGCGGTACATCTTCCTTTCCTCATCTTCGCCCGGCAATTCATCTTCATGCCTGCCTTCTCCATACCGTTCGTAGAACGGAGTCCCCTCTTCGATCATCAGGCTATATGCTGAGATGTGCTCAGGCCCTAATTCTGCAACCTGTCTTAAAGTCTCACTCCATCCTGCTGCCGTCTGATGGGGAATTGCTGACATCAGATCTACATTGATATTCCGATATCCTTCTTCTCTGGCAAGTCTGTACGTTGCAAGAAATTCCTCATAAGTATGGATTCTTCCAAGGATTTTTAGTTCTTCGCTCTTTGCAGACTGCAGCCCAATGCTCAGACGATTGATGCCCGCCTGACGATAAGCCTTTAACTTCTCTCTGGTCACCGTCCCAGGGTTAGCTTCTATGGTAATCTCCGCATCTTCATTTATAGAAAATGTACTGCGTACCACATCAAAGATCCTAATCATCTGCCCTGCCTCCAGGATAGACGGAGTCCCTCCTCCCACAAAGATACTGACAACATGATAAGCCTTTGCCAGTTCTCCGTATGAACGAATTTTCTGACAAAGGCTCTCTACATACTCCTGCCGCTCCTTCGCAGTGGAAGGAGCCGACAGGAAGTCACAATATTGACATTTCTGTATACAAAATGGTATATGAATATATAATTCTAATGGTCTCATTTTCTATCATCCAATTTCAGAACGCTCATGAACGCTTTCTGAGGAATCTCTACATTACCTACCTGACGCATACGCTTCTTACCTTCTTTCTGTTTCTCCAGAAGTTTTCGTTTACGGGTGATATCACCGCCATAACACTTGGCAAGTACATCTTTTCGCATCGCTCTTACAGTTTCCCTTGCAATGATCTTGCTTCCAATCGCTGCCTGAATCGGAATCTCAAAGAGTTGTCTTGGAATCTCCTCTTTTAACTTCTCGCACATCTTGCGACCACGCTCATAAGCGGTATCTGCATGAAGAATGAAGGAAAGCGCATCCACTTCTTCCTTATTAATGAGGATATCCAGTTTCACAAGATTCGACTGTACATAGCCATCCAGTTCATAATCAAAAGAAGCATAGCCCCTGGAACGGGATTTTAATGCATCGAAGAAGTCATAGATAATCTCATTCAATGGCAAATGATACCGAAGCACCGCACGTGTCTCCTCAATATATTCCATTCCCTCATAGACTCCTCTTCGTTCCTGACACAGATCCATGATTGCACCGATGAATTCAGAAGTGACCATAATCTCCGCCTTCACCATAGGCTCTTCCATGTATTCAATCTCAGATGGATCCGGAAGATTGGATGGATTCGTCAGTTCTATTACGTCACCATTCGTCTTATGGACTTTATAGATAACACCTGGCGCGGTAGTAACCAGATCCAGATTATACTCTCTTTCCAAACGCTCCTGGATAATCTCCAGATGCAATAATCCCAGGAACCCACAGCGGAAACCAAATCCTAATGCAATAGACGTCTCCGGCTCGAACTGCAAAGACGCATCATTCAACTGCAATTTTTCCAAAGCATCCCGAAGATCCGGATATTTCGCGCCATCTGCTGGATACATACCGCAATAAACCATAGGATTCACTTTCTTATAGCCCGGAAGTGGCTCTGCACACGGATTCGCTGCATTGGTAATTGTATCACCCACGCGTGTGTCTTTTACATTCTTAAGGCTGGCAGTAATATATCCAACCATGCCGGCACTCAATTCCTCACACGGAATGAACTGACCTGCCCCAAAGTATCCAACTTCCACAACCTCTGCTTTGGCTCCGGTAGCCATCATCAGAATCGGCGTTCCTTTCTTCACACTACCCTCTTTGATTCTGCAAAATACGATGACTCCTTTATAAGAATCATACACAGAATCGAAGATCAATGCTTTCAGAGGTGCTGACGAATCTCCCTGCGGTGCCGGAATCTTCTCTACGATCTGCTCCAGCACTTCTTCCACATTCAGTCCGGTCTTTGCCGAGATCTTCGGTGCATCCATGGCTTCGATACCAATGACGTCTTCAATCTCCTCCATCACTCGCTCCGGCTCTGCACTTGGAAGATCGATTTTATTAATGACCGGCATCACATCCAGATCATGGTCCAGCGCGAGATACACATTCGCCAGCGTCTGCGCTTCTACGCCCTGGGCAGCATCCACCACTAGGATTGCACCATCGCAAGCCGCCAGACTCCTGGATACTTCATAGTTAAAATCCACGTGTCCCGGAGTATCAATTAAGTTAAAGATATACTCTTCGCCATCCTTCGCCTTATAGACAATACGCACTGCCTGTGCCTTGATGGTAATTCCTCTCTCTCGCTCCAGATCCATATTATCCAGTACCTGAGACTGCATCTCACGACTCGTAAGCAGCCCGGTCATCTCAATGATACGGTCTGCCAGCGTGGATTTTCCATGATCAATGTGTGCAATAATACAAAAATTCCGAATTTTACTCTGATCTATTCCTGCCACAGTTATTCTTCCCCTTGTCTGTTATATGATTTCTATTCGCTCTCTGCTCTGCCAGAGACTTCATCTCAAAAAGAGACTATGCTCCCAATACTTTTCAATCTTTGAAGCCCACAGTCTCTTATCTTTGCCAGTATATCACGGGTTGCTCTGTTTTACAATAAAAAGTTCAACACTCATGACATCATTAAGCCTCCCTGTCTTCACCATTTCTTCTGTACCGGCAGACTCTTCCATAATTCCCCGCAGTTCCTCTTTCGTAAATGATTTGCACTGCTGCATGTATTTGCCCGCTACAAACGGATGAAGTCCTGCAGTCTTGGCAATCTGACCCTTATCATATCCTCGCCCCAGAAGATCTTTTACTTCCAACAATAATTTAAACTGCCGTGACAGCAGGTAAAGAATCCTCATTGGCGGCTCCTTCAGCGCAAGAAGATCATAGTAATAATCAAGAGCCTTCTTCTGCTGCTTCGTTGCCACTGCCTCTACCATCTCAAAGATCTTATTCGTAATCTGGGTAGTGCAGATATCGTCCACATCCTGCATGGTAATCTCATTCTCCCCCAAAGTATAGGAAAATAGTTTCTCCATCTCCTTTTCCAGGTTCTCCATATCCGTGCCGGTCTTTGCCACAAGATAGCGTGCTGTTGACTCTTTGATCTGCCTGCCCTCTTTCTTCACATTCCCGGCAATCCAGTAGAGCAGTGTCTTCTCGTCCTGCCTGCCCATCTCTACGATGCGTCCTTTATCCTTCACCGCTTTATACATCTTTCCACGCTTATCCACCTCATTTTCTATAAAAAGAAAACAAGTTGTATCCGGCATTGTCTTAATGTAATCAGCCAGTTCCGGCGTCGCATTCTTGAAGAATCCTGAATTCTCCACTACAATCAGCCTGCGCTCGGCAAAAAAAGGCATCGTCTCCGCCAGATCGATCAGTTCGGTCGGATGGATTCCCTTGCCTTCATAATAGGCATAATTCATAGTATCCCCTTCAGGAAGCATAGCCTTAGTCATCTTGCCTTTATACTGTTTCTTCAGATAAGCCTCCTCCCCATACAGAAGGTAGGCTTGTCTGAACTTTCCTGTCTTAATATCTTCATTCAAACTTTTCATGAACTATCTTACCATATCTCTTGAGATCTCTTCCAGCGAATGCGCACCGCACATTGCCATTGCATCCTCTAATTCGGCCGCCAGTTTATCTGTATATGCTGCAACACCTTCTGCCGCACCGCCATATACAGCCGTTACGTATGGGCGTCCGATCAGAACCGCATCCGCTCCAAGAGCCAGCGCTTTGAATACATCTACGCCAGAACGGATTCCGCCGTCTACGAAGATCTTCATCGTTCCTCCCACAGCATCTGCAATCTCTTCCAGCACTTCTGCCGTCGCCGGGCACTGATCAAGGACGCGCCCGCCGTGATTCGATACAACAATCGCTGCTGCTCCTGCTTCTTTCGCTTTCAGTGCTCCTTTTACTGTCATAATTCCCTTCACAATAAATGGAACTTCTGCCTCTTTTACAACCTCTTTCAATTCTTCTACCGTCTTGCTTCCAGCCGGAGGGGTCAGATTCTTAAGGAATGGAAGTCCTGCCGCATCGATATCCATAGCAACTGCAAAAGAACCGGACGCTTTGATCATCGCCAACTTCTCCTTCAAAGTGTTGATATCCCATGGCTTTACCGTCGGGATTCCTTTGCCTCCCTGTTTCTTAACCGCCTCTGTTGCTGCCACCATGACTGCCGGATTCGTGCCGTCTCCTGTGAACGCTGCAATTCCTGCATCCACGCAGGCGGGAACCAGAATATCATTGTATTCCAGATCATCATACTTATCCCCATAGTGAAGTTTCATAGCACCGATCGGGGCAGCAAAGATCGGAAGTCGGAATGTCTGCCCGAATAAGTTGAGGGTCGTATCTACCGATTGATTTTCACAGATTGTATCCATGTTAACACAGAGTTCCTGCCATTTATCATAATTACGGATTGCAACCGTTCCGCTTCCTTTGGCTCCTGGTCCCGGCATCTGGCTGCTGCACGCCTTACCGTTGCACACCGGACAGGCTTTGCAGTATTCTCCCATGCAGGTTCTTGCATTCTTAAGTACCTCTTGATATGTCATCTTTCTATTACCTCTTTTCTTAATATATATAATTAATAATATACTTTTCGATATCTTTCTTTCAAATTATACTGAATCTTTGTTTTTAATTCAACCGTTTGGAGATGTATTCCTAAAATACCTTTTTATTTCAGTATATCACTATTAAACCTCATTCTTCCATCCCTCACAATTATCACAATCGCACCCTGATCCTGCGTGGAATAGATCTTACTCCCCGCATCTTTCAGTCTGTAGAGTGTCTCCTGATGAGGATGTCCATACCGATTATCCTGCCCTGCCGATATCAAAGCATATTTAGGGCACACAGAATCCAGGAATTCTTCACTAGAAGAATTCTTAGAGCCATGATGCGCAACCTTCAGAACCTCCCACGTACAATCCTGATACCCTAAAGCAAGAAGGCTTGTTAAGTTTTCCTCTCCCTCTTCTTCCACATCTCCGGTAAGCAGCATATCATATCCACCATACCGGACTGCCAGAACCATCGACGCTGCATTCCCAGGTTCTATCTTCTTGGATGCACCTGGCTGCAGGCATGTAATGTTCATCTCTCCCTCTGTCAAGTTCTGTCCCGGCTGTATCACAGCCACTTTTACTCCTGCACTGTCCGCCTTATGTGCCAGTTCTTTTAGATTGTCGTCCCACACCTCTTGTACAGGAAGAACCAGTGTCCCTATCCTTACACCAATTTCCTGTCGGCTGATCAATTCTTCCACACCATTCATATGATCACTGTCACCATGAGATATGAACGCATAGTCAATCTTACTGACACCTTGCGACTTTAGAAACGGTTCTATACGATACCTCCCTACGTTCTTCACATCACTGCTCCCTCCGTCAATCAGATAGGTTCCGCCATCCGGACCTTTTAAAAATATTCCATCACCCTGTCCCACATCCAACATGGTGACTCCCAGACTGCCTTTTTCTCCCCAACGAATCATCAACATCAAACTACTAAGAATCCACAGTATCACTACGCATCTCTTCCACATTATTATGTTATCCCTATACAGTTTCTTCTGCTGATCTTGCTTCACATTGCTGCCCTTTTCTATTTTTTCTCTCTTTAAACTTTCCATAGAAACTAATAACTTTCTTTTCAGTGTTAAGACCCCCAGCAGCAAAAACATATAGTACATAACCATCTGCCAGATTGCAGGTCTTCCTGTCACAACTCTTGCTCCGGGAAGCATAATTGCTATATCGCAGCTCTTTTTATAGATCCAAAGGATTACACGGCACAATGTAAAACAGACTACTGATACAGGCATGATCATCGTATCACAGATGCTGCCCAACATTCCCGTGAATAAAAGCACCGACATTAAGGGAATCACAAAGAGATTCAAGAAAAATGAATATAATGGAAACTCAAAGAAATAATAGAGCAGTATCGGTAAAATCACCAGATGAATACTAATACTTGCTCTCAGACCCTGAACCACAGACTCTTGGGCGAAACTTACCAATATGGAATATTTTTTAGCATCACGCCTCCCGGCACTTTTCCCAATATACTTTTTAACAGCAGATGTCTGCTGCATCACAGGAAGCACCGTCAAAATTGCGAACACTGCACCAAAGGATAGCCAGAACCCTCCATCAAATAAGTACAACGGTCTCCACACCAGAGTGACTACTGCCGCTACCGCCAATGCCGTTGGCGCATCATAATGCCGTCCGGCAATATCCGCCCCTACCCGGAACAAGAACATTACAAGCGCACGTATCGCCGATACCGTAAGACCTATCATAACGATGTACAGTACCAGAAACAGGATACCGGCGATTCCGCCGATCGGATATGAACCCGTAAGCCTCCTAAGAATCCGATACATACCAATCCCTATAAAGGACAGATGAAGCCCTGAGATTGCCAGGATATGACCAATACCATTTGCCTGATATAATGCTTTCAGTTCCTGATCCATATCTGATTTCTCGCCCAGCATCATGGCACCCATGGTCGTTCCATCTTCTTCCCCCATAGCATCCACCAGATTCTCTTTCCATTTGCTTCGAAATTCCACGAGCGCATTCTTTAATTCCCATCTAGACGAATCCAGCAGACGAACCTCTGTTGCCCATACGATTCCATGGATGTCCTGAATCTGGTAATAACGCTTCTGGTCGAAATTTCCCGGATTCCTGGCATTTTCAAAAAAGGACACTTCTCCTTTAATCTCTACCATATTTCCGATGTGTATTTGTATATTTGGATCTATATATGCGATAATCTTTGACTCTTGGAACGATGGTTCCTTATGTTGAATTTGCGATATTCGTTGTATAGAATTTTTCTTTAGATAAACTGCCTGATAATTTTCTTTCTGTTCCAGATAATACACCTGACCGTACACCGTCACGACATCCTCCTGAGATGCCATTTGTTCCAGCGGCGAAGGGCGAAGTTCTCTTATGAACCTGCTCCCTCCGCCAGTCACAGCCAGCACAATTGCCGCCAGTATCATCAGGCACACATATAATAACGGCCTGTTTTTCACTTCTCATTCTCCTCCACAAGATCCAGATCCCTCGACAACGGCTTGTTCAGATCAACGCTTCCCATATACTGGATATTCGATTCTCCACCAACCAATATCTGAACCTGGCTGTATGAGCCTCCATCTACAATAGAATTCACGATTGCATAGACCGTAATCTTCGGATCGATCATATAAGTGTTATTCAGGAATCCCTCATCCAGATTCACATAACACACACCATCTTTGACCGATATGCCAAGTATCTTCGTCTCCGGTGGAATCACAGGCTTATTTCCTTCGATTGTCGGTCCTTTGATCAATTGTTCCACGATCAGTTTCTCCATCGACATATTGCTGTTATAGCGGATGCTTACATTCTCCTGTACCAGTTTATCTCCCTTTTCATTGGCAAAATAAAGTTTCAGATCGCCAACCTGATAAGAATACAGCGACGAGCCCGTATTCTGAATAAAATCTTCCGCCTTCATATACCCGATTTCATTTCCTTCCTGATCCCTCAGCGGCTGATCACCGATAAAGAAGTCAATATACTCAACCTCCGAAATCTGTGCCAGGGTCTGCACCACCGCAGCACGAAATAGCACTTCTTCGCTTCGCCGCATATCTTCATACGCACTATTAAAATGAAGATCTAAGATTCCTTCATTCAGCGTCCATTCCTGAACTTGAACCTTTTCTGAAAATACACTCTTATAATCTATTGAATCCGGCTCCTTAGCCATGTTCTTCAGCATATCGCCAATCTGGCTTTCCGTATCCTTCTCTTTCATCTCATACGCTTCCTTCACAAGCGCAGTCCCTTCTGCATTTACAAAGCACAGGAACGTCTCACCCTCGCCAGGTTCTTTTCCTCTTGTGCACCCGACAAGAAACAGGCAGAGCAGGATGCATACGATAGAATAATATTTCTTTTTCTGATTCATACTGCTTGACCCCCTAACTAAGACACATAGGTCAGCGGAATACGCACTGTGAACGTCGTTCCCTCTCCAACCTGGCTAAAGACCTTAATCGCTCCTCTATGCATTACCACTGCACTTCTGGCAATCGCAAGCCCTAGGCCGGTTCCGCCGATCTCTCTGGAATGAGACTTGTCCACACGATAGAATCTTTCAAATACATGCTCGATCGCCTCCTCCGGAATTCCCATTCCTGAATCTGCAACCTCAATATAACAGTTCTTATGGTCTGCATTCAAAGAAACATGAATCCATCCATTTTCTTTGTTATACTTAATTGCATTCTCTACAAGGTTCGTTATGGCAAGAGATATCTTCACCTCATCTACTTCTGCCGTAACCGGGCGGAAACTTTCGAATACCACTTCAATATTACGTGTTGCCGCAATCGGTCTTAACTGCTTAAGGATTCGCTCTACCAGTGCATTCATATTCTCAGACTTAATATTCACCGTGCTTGCAGTCTTGTCCATCTTAACCAGGGATAACAGATCATTAATAATCTTATTCTCCCTTTCAATCTCCTCTGACAGGTCGCCCATGAACTCCTTATAAAGTTCCGCAGGCACTTCCTCTTGCGCAAGCAGAGAATCTGCCAGCACCTTCATAGAAGTAAGAGGCGTCTTCAGTTCATGGGACACATTCGACACAAACTCATTCTTCGAATCATCCAGTACCTTCATCCTTCCCAGCATCTTATTAAACGCTTCGGATATCCGCATAGTCTCCGTATAAGCATTCTCATGCAGATAATTATCCTCATATCCTTCTGTTACTGCCTCGATAGAGTGGGTGATTCTCTGGAATGGTCTTACCATCATGAATCCGGCCGCAAAAGCCAGCACCATCATAACCATTCCTACAGTCAGTCCCACAATAATGATTCTTTCATCTAACACCTGAATATTATCGTTCATCGAATCTGTCGACACACTCACCAGCATCACACCCGTAATCTTTTCATTTCCAAGATCATAAATAGGTGAAGTCACTTCTATATATCTGTTCTTTTTGTCATAATTACTGGTACCTTTTCCACGAAAACACCGAATAACATCTTCGGAAACGATAGTCTTTCCCTTATCCATATCATATGTATCTTCTTTAATACGGAAATCATGATCAACCACCAGAACTCTTCCATTATAGATATTCGACAACTGAATCAGTTCTGTCTTAATCGCCTCAGATGTGTCACCCGTCAGATAATTCGTATTACTTAACTGGTTACAAAGAATGGTACATTGATTCTGTATCTCGGCAGTCCGTACCTCTACTGCCCGTTTCTCATAACTACTTAAAATGACTCCCCTTAGAATCACCCAAGGCACTATCCCTGACAGGAAGACCAAAAGGATGATTCGAAAACGGAGACTTTTAAGCACATTATTTTTTAAATATTTCCTAACCCCTGAAATAATAACCAACACCCCATTTTGTATATACGTATTTCGGATCACTCGGATTCGTCTCAATCTTCTCTCTCAACCGACGTATATGTACATCTACAGTTCTTGCATCTCCGGGATATTCATATCCCCATACAATATTCAGCAGATTCTCCCGGCTGTATACCTTATTCGGGTTCATCGCCAGAAGTTCCAGAAGATCGAATTCTTTCGCCGTCAGATTGATCTCTTTCTCACCGATGATCACACGCCGGCTCTCACAATCAATCTTCATCTCGCCCTTTACGATCACTTTCTCATTCGCCTGTCCCTGGTCGCGCTTGCTGGTACGACGTATAATTGCTTTAATACGGGCTTTTACCTCCAGAATATTGAAAGGCTTCGTTATGTAATCATCTGCGCCATATTCCAGTCCAAGAATCTTATCCATATCATCGCTTCTTGCTGTCAACATCACAATCGGCACATCTGAGAATTCACGAATCTGCTGGCACACTTCGAAGCCATCATGTTTCGGCAGCATAATATCTAACAAGATCATATCATAAGCATTCTCCCGCGCCAGTTTTAACGCTTCCTCCCCATCATAAGCGCAATCAACCTTCATTCCATCCTGCTCAAGGCTGAAACGAATTCCTTTCACGATAAGTTTTTCATCATCCACAACTAATACTCGTCTACTCATCTAACCTCTCCCTTATTATGTTCATATCTTAATCTGGTCTTTGATCTTGTTATATGTACCTTCTTTGATTCCTTCTACTTCCATCAGTTCTTCTGCCTTACGGAAGCCCCCATGTTCCTCTCTGTAATTGATAATTGCCGAAGCCTTCGCCTCTCCGATACCAGAAAGCGTCATCAATTGCTCCTTGGATGCAGTATTTAGATTCACCTTTCCATCATCCTGATTTTGACCGTCTGCACCTTGCGCCGATGCTCCCGACATTCCTTGGGCTGTATTGCCTTGTATCACTTCCTCTTTCGACAAGACATATAACTGCTGCCCATCTTCAAGCACTGCCGCCTGATTCAGCGACTCTTCCAACGCTTCATCCGTCAATCCGCCTGCTGCTTCTACAGCCTCATATATACGGCTGCCACTCTTAAGCATATAGACGCCCGGACTTACAACCGCACCGCATACATGGACATAGATATTGCCTTTTTCAAGAGAATCTTCCATCTGTACTTTATCTGTCTCTTTCGTTTCTTCTGATACTTCTTCCTGTTCTTCTTCTGTTCCTTCTATCTCTGCTTCTTCCAACCAGACATGCTCGCCCTCACTCTTTCTCGCACACCCTGTTAACAGAAGCAACATTATCATAAGAATAATAAAACAAACCTTTTCCCATGTCTTTCTATGCATATGAACTCCTTTGCAGCCTGTCGAAACCGCAAATACCCCGCTTATGCCTAGACAGATTTATTGTACTATTTCCATTGAAAAATTGCAACTCCAATCAGTGCAATCACCATACCGATTACTTTCCTCCACTCCAAAGGCTCCTTCTCTACACCAAACAGTCCAAGAAGTTCGATTACATAAGCAATAATTAATTGGGAGATCACAATCAGAAGTGCCGCCTTCGCAGGTCCAAGCTGCTCCATACTCTTAATGACGGTCCAGGTGATACCCGCACCGATCACACCTCCTAAGAGCACATATTTGGGCTCTACTTTTGTCAACGTCATCACATCATCCCTGCCAGCGATCAGCCACGCCACAAAGCACAGGGCAAATGCGCTTAACTGCACCCACGCATTGCTGACCCACATTCCAGTCGTCTCTGTTACCTTTGTATTAAATACTCCTTGTACACTCATTAACGCTCCCGATAAAAGAGCAATAAAAAAACCAATCATCAGATCTACCTCCTACATTCCTGTAAATAGTATATCCAATGATTGCTTTTTTATGTTTCTGTAATCTATGAAAGTATGTGTTTTATCTTCTCTACAAATTCATCAATCTGCTTTTTTTCAATCACAAGCGGAGGAACCAGACGAAGCACATTCCCCTTCGCACTGATGACTAATAAACCTTCTTTCAACGCTTCTGCCGACACTTCTCCCACAGGTCTGGTGATCTCAATTCCCTGAATCAGACCGATTCCTTTCTTCTGAACGACAGCATCGCATTCCTTCAGCAACTCATCCAGTTTCTGCGACAAGTACTCACCCACCTCATGTACATGCGCCACCAGATTCTTCTTTTCAAAGATCTCAATCGTCTTAGCCACTGCTGCACACGCAAACGGGTTGCCTCCATATGTGGTTCCATGATCTCCCGGCTCGAGTGAATATTCTGCCACAGCCTCGGTCATTGCAAACGCTCCTACCGGGACACCACTTCCAATTGCTTTTGCCATAGTCATGATATCCGGCTTTGTACCGTAATGCTGCCATGCAAACATCTTGCCGGTACGTCCCATTCCACACTGGATCTCATCACAGATCATGAGGATGCCTTCTTTATCACACAATTTTCGAATCCCCTTCATGAATTCTGGTGTCGCAATATTGATTCCTCCCTCACCCTGCAAAGGCTCCAGGATGATCGCACATGTCTTATCACTCACTAAAGCTTTTACACTATCCAAATCATTAAATTTTGCGAACTTCACACCCTGAATTAACGGTTCATAAGGCGTACGGTAACTTTCTGTTCCTGTCACGGACACCGCTCCCATGCTCCGTCCATGAAAAGAATTCTCCATTGCAATGAATTCGTAACGACCGCTGCCTTTCTTCCATGCATATTTACGTACTGCTTTCAGCGCTCCTTCATTCGCCTCTGTTCCACTGTTGGTAAAGAATACTCTGTCCATGCCAGAGACACGTTTTAATGCCTCTGCCGCCTGACCACAACTTGTATTGTAATACAGATTGGACGTGTGCATTAACTTATCAATCTGTGTTTTTAATGTATCATTCAGTTCCTGATTGCCATATCCAAGACCGCATACGGCGATTCCCGCTGCAAAGTCCAGATATTTCTTTCCTTCTGTATCATAGAGATATACGCCTTCTCCATGATCAAGCACAACCGGAAATCTGTTATAAGTATGCACGAGTCCTTTTTCTGTTTCTTCTATATATTGATTCATTTCTATTCCTACTCTCCGTGATAAAACTTTTCCTCATTGTCATTCAAAATCGCTGTTCCGATACCTTTATTCGTGAAGATTTCAAGAAGCAGGCAATGCGGAATTCTTCCATCCAGGATATGCACTCTTGATACTCCGTTTTCAATGGCATCAATACAATTCTGGATCTTCGGCAGCATACCGCCTCCAATATACCCCTCTTCCATCAACGCTCTTCCATCAGATACCCGAAGTTCCGATATCAGCGTCTCAGGATCAGACGGATCCTTATATACGCCTTCAATATCCGTCAGGAATGCCAGTTTCTCTGCATGCACGGCTCTTGCAATAGCGCATGCCGCATCGTCTGCATTAATATTATAAGTATGAAAGTCATCATCCATACCAACCGGACATATGATCGGGAGAAAATCTTTCTCCAGCAAGTCAAATAAAATATCCGCATTCACTTCTTTGACCTCGCCAACGAATCCGATATCTTCTCCGTCTGCGTATTTCTTATCAACCTTTAACAATGCTCCGTCTTTTCCACTGATTCCGATGGCACGGACTCCAAGGCTTTCTACTAACTGTACCAGGCTTTTATTCACCTTGCCAAGCACCATCTCTGCCAATTCCATCGTCGCCTCATCCGTGACACGAAGTCCGTTGATGAATTCCGGCTCCATGCCGACTCTGCCAACCCATTTGCTGATCTCTTTCCCACCGCCGTGAACGATGATCGGCTTAAATCCTACTAATTTCAGAAGAGTTACATCCTGGATGACCTGCTCTTTCAACTGTTCATCCACCATGGCACTTCCGCCGTATTTGACAACGATTATCTTTCTATTGAAACGCTGGATATAAGGCAGGGCCTCAATCAGCACTTCTGCTTTCTCCAGGTATTTCTGCATTGATTTGTTCATGACCTCTTACTTTCCTCCTTATGCAAACAGACAACTCTCATTCCTGACATCTGCAATTAACTTCTGTAATCCGCATTGATCTCGATATAGCCATGTGTCAGGTCGCAGCCCCAAGCAGTTGCTTCTTTATCTCCCATCTTCACATCTGCGATTGCAGTCACCTCAGATTCAGACAATATCTTAGTTGCTTCTTCCTCACTGTAATCAACTGCCGTACCATTCTCGATGATCTGAATCTTGCCTGCCTTGCTTACGAAAAACAGATCCACCTTCTCAGGATCAAACTGTGCTCCGGAATATCCCATTGCACAGAGGATTCTTCCCCAGTTCGCATCATGACCTGCGATAGCTGTCTTAGTAAGATTGGAACATACAATGGATTTTGCAAGAGTCTTCGCCTGCTCTACGCTCTCACATCCAACTGCCTTAACTTCGAATAATGCGGTAGCGCCTTCTCCGTCTCCGGCAATCTTTTTCGCCAGATATTCATTGATTGTATGAAGCGCTTCTGCGAAGTTCTTATAATCTTCACTTCCGTATACAATCTCCGGATCCTCTGCAAGACCATTTGCCAGTAAGATTACGGTATCATTCGTAGAAGTATCTCCATCTACAGAGATCATATTGTATGTATCATCTACATCTTCACTTAACGCTTTCTGAAGTGTCTCCTTAGAAATCACCGCATCTGTGGTGATGAATGCAAGCATAGTACACATATTCGGATGGATCATCCCTGAGCCTTTTGCCATACCACCGATGGTAACAGTCTTTCCTCCTACTTCGATCGTAACAGCCAATTCCTTCTCACAGGTATCTGTCGTCATAATTGCTTTGGCTGCCTCGGTTCCATTCTCCAGTGTATCATTCTTCTTGCCAGCCAGCACTTCGATTCCTGCGGTCAGTCTGTCGATCGGCATCTGCTTGCCGATGACGCCCGTAGAACCGATCAGTACGCCATCTTCTGAGATATCCAGAGCTTTTGCGGCTGCGACAGCCGTATCTTTACAATATCCGAATCCTTCTGCTCCTGTACAGGCATTGGCGATTCCCGAATTCACGATTACCGCCTGCACTTTGGCACCGCTTTTTACCACCTGCTGATCCCATTTCACCGGAGCCGCTTTAACTACATTCTTCGTAAATGTTCCTGCTGCCACACATGGCACCTGGCTGTAGACCATTGCCATATCTGTTCTGTCTTTGTATTTGATCCCTGCCGCTGTAGATGCTGCCTCATATCCTTTTGCTGCGGTTACTCCGCCTTTGATGATTTCCATAGTATTCTCCTCCTTAATATTCCATCGTCTTTATTCTGTCATTTCTATTACTGCTCATTAAATGCCGTAATATTTTTTTCATTTAATACAAAATCATAATAATTCAAGTCCAGTCTCTTAGTCCAGCCGATCGTATTCCAGAATGCATTGCCGATATCATTCTTCGTAAATGCAATCAGGCAGACTTTGTTGATCTGTTCCTTCTTCAATTCTTCCATGGCTTTTACTACCATAGTTTTGCCGATTCCCCGTCGCCTGTATGCCTCATCTACACACACATGATACAGGCATCCTCTCCGTCCGTCGTGTCCGCACAAGATGCTTCCTACTACCTTGCCATCTTCGGTTGCCACCACGCTTGTCGTCGGATTCCGCTTAAGGAAACGGTCAATTCCTTCTCTGGAGTCATCCACGCTTCTTAATCCGAAGCCCCTGATCTTGGTCCAAAGCGCATATACTCCATCGTAATCCTCTATTGTCATTGTTCGAATCATAATCGTTTTTTGTATACCTCCTCCTACTATTGACTGTATATTCGTTACAGACTCACTGTAAATGATCGTACCTGCATTTTATGGGAACATCGGGACCAGTTCCAGACCTTCGCTTTCCGGAAGCCCAAACATCAGGTTCATATTCTGTACTGCCTGCCCCGCTGCGCCTTTTACCAGGTTATCGATCGCGCCCATCATGATGATACGGTTGGTTCTTGGATCAATCTTGAAATTAATATCCACATAGTTGCTGCCTTCTACCCATTTTGTTTCCGGGCAGACACCCTCATCCAATACACGAATGAATCTTTCCTTCTGATAATATTTGTCATAGATTGCCTTCACTTCTTCATAGGTAACATCCTTCTTCAAAGAAGCATATTCCGTTGCCAGGATTCCCCGGTTCATCGGAACCAGATGCGGAGTGAAGTTAATCACGACCTCCTCGCCTGATGCATAGCCCAACTGCTCCTCAATCTCCGGCGTATGTCTGTGAGAAGCTACTCCATATGCCTTAATATTCTCGTTCACTTCACAGTACAGATTGGGAACCTTTGCGCCTCTTCCCGCACCGGAAGTACCGGACTTCGCATCCACGATCAGAGTCTTCATATCAATGATGCCCTCTTTCGCAAGCGGATAAGCCGTCAGAATCGAGCAAGTCGTATAACATCCCGGATTCGCAACCAGTCTGGCTTCCTTGATATCCTCGCGGTTTACCTCGCACAGCCCATAGACCGCCTCCTTAATAAACTGCGGGCTCTTATGCTCTATGCCATACCATTTCTCATAAGTTGCCACATCTTTAATACGGTAATCAGCACTTAAGTCCACGATCTTCGTCTGTGACAAGATCTCCTCACTCATTACCGAAGCGCAGAACCCTTGCGGCGTAGCCGTAAAGATCACATCCGCCTGCTTGGCTAACTCTGCCATATTATCATCCAGACACTTCGCATCTACAATCTGAAACATATTCTGATAAACTCCAGCATACTTCTTATCTATGTAACTTCGGGAGCCGTACCACACAATCTCGGCATCCTTATGTCCCGTCAGGATTCTCACCAATTCGCCTCCGGCGTAGCCGGTTGCACCGATAATTCCTATCTTAATCATTTATCATACATCCTTTCTATCTCCACAAAGTGTATTTTTATAAATCATAGTCTAAACAAATATAAACCAATTTTCGCCGCTTGTCTAGGGAGGGGACGGGGGAAATTGAAATTTCCCCCGTCCCCAATTCGATTTGGGGTGTCCCAAATTAAAACTGCTTGCATAATTATACATCCAATGTGTATATTATGCAAGCGGTTTTTTTGTTTTTCACCTAATTCTTTTACAAATTCTTCTTAATTATTTATCAAATTACTGTTGTAATGTACCGATAATCCAAGCCCCACGTACAAATACGAGATCATAAGATTGATATTCCCATAAGAAAGGAAAGGCATATTCACGCTGGCTGGCGCGGCATATCCAAAATTCATACCTACATATCTGATTATCTGCAACGCAAAAAATAGTACACAACTGATTCCCAGCATCTTCCCCAGTTGATTTTTTTGTCTCAGCACCAGAAGCAGAAGACAGATAACAAGCACTGCCTCTGCTAACGTCAATGCAATTCCATCGCCACTCCCCCAAGCCTGATATAAATAATTCCACAGATACTCACCTTTTATCATACTCATATCCGGCGAATCATAAGGAATACTACCAAGAACATCCGCATTCTCTGTCATTGCTTTTATTCCTGACGCTATTCGTTGATATATTGTATTTTGCTCCGGTCTTAAGAAATCACTCAGCCGGTTCCACTGATAATCTCCCATCAAACATCCATTAACCGCCATCCATCCGATTCCCATTACCACAGGTAAAGCAAACAATACGCTCCATAAGATCACCGAGTTCTTACGCTTACTTTTTCCAAATCCTCCCTGACAAATAGCCATCTGAAGCATAACCACTCCTATGAATACCATAAGACACATTGTACTAATACTCACCAATATACAAATACTAAATACGCCCATCATTGCAAGAATAACAGTACTTTTCACCAACCCCTCATATCCCTGCTGCCTATAATGCCATACAATCCCAGCATAAATCGGAATCAAGAGATAAGAAAAACTCCACGCAATTTGGGGCCGATGTATCTTGTTAAGTTCTATACCCACGGCTACAGGATCTCCCATCTCCCGGACCGCTGCTTCTTCCGCTTCCTGCATATTCATTCCTTCGGATAAAAACTCCTCTTTCTGCTCTTCAATATGCGTTTCTATTTCCCACAACACCATCGGAATTGCTCGTCTGCAAATATAATCTGTGGATCATGGATTAACGCTCTGCATATTGCCGTCCTTTGTCTCTCTCCTCCCGACAACTCATACGGCATCTTATTCTCTAATGCTTCAATTCCACACTGCTTCATAAGTACTCTCGCCTTTTCTTTTCCATCTATCCTCGCATTCTTACCTCCAGGAACTGCCATTGGCAATCCCCTTCGGATACTTTGACAACTAATAAAATGAATCCCAATTCTTCCCGACGGATCCTCGCTGCTTCTTTTTCGGAAATATTCTCCACATCCATATTATTATAGCACAACATTCCATCTGTCTAAGTTTCAATCATTCCCAGGATCTTCACGAGTGTTGTCTTCCCACTCCCGGACTATCCCATGATTCCTATGAATTCTCCTTTTTGGATAGTTAGATCAATTCCGTTAAAAACATTTGTATTTTGATAATTTTTTATAATATTCTGAGTTTTAATTATGTCCATACATTTCTCCGCCTTCTCTATCCATCCGATCAATGATTAACCGGTATCCATAATTTCTGATTCCTTTGATATAGAGAACCTGAAACAACGCAAGAACAGCAAACAGCGTTATCACCTGTTTCACAAGAACCATTTCCACATCGCAACGCAGATAAAGTAATATCACAACTCCAGATATCACAGAAAGCCAACATGGTATTTTTAGATAAATCGACAATTCACTCTTTATATGATATTCTACTTGCGTTGCATCCATCCCCAGTTTTTCTAAGAATCTGTACTTGGAACTTAATAGCGGAACCTCCGTCCAAACCTTGAGCGCCAGGATCGTCATGTTACTGATAATCAGAAACATCCCCATACAGATATAAAAGATCAGTGTCACCGTATCTTCCGGCCCATCTCGCAACAATAAAGTTTCTTTTGAATACAATATTGCATCGCAAGACTCAGCGATCAAGTTCAATTGATCCTCCAAAACCTGTTTCTCTGTCTTTCCTTGTTCCGACACATTCTGCGTAACAATCACCATATTCTTATCCGAAGATGTTTTCATCAAATGATAATCTTCTTCATTCATAACCAGAATTCGTATGATTTCCGGCTGCTGTGCAACACATAAGACTTCTTTCACTTCTGCCTTAATACGGAATCTTCCTATTCTTTCGCCATGCCGCAGATATACGTGATCTGACTGAAACATCACTTCCATATCATCCTCCGACTTTTGCATGATTGCCAGAATCTCACCTTGATTCAGATGCTCTTCTTCTCCCTATATTTCAAAAGTGCCGAAATCGAATGTCGCTGCAAGTTTGCCAAATTCATTACAACTGCGGCCATAAATATTCCCAAGACATAAAGCAAAGTCGTAAAAAATGATTCCATAAACATTCGGCGGTTCCATACAACCGAGATATCATGAAACCGAAGAATCGTTTTCACCAAAAAAAGAAACGCCGTCCCCACAATACATCCGATCACATATGAGATCAGGCATATCATCCCATATTCCAGTAAAATCATCTGAATAATATATCGTTTTTCACTTCCGAACACCATGAATATTCCATAATCCCTGAGCCTCACTCTGCTATAATGGCTCATCATACACAGGATCAGGATAATGCCGATAAATAGCAAGATATAGATATATGCCTGCACAGTGATTCCAAGAGAAGATTTCATCTTCTCCTGCTCGGTCATCGCTCCTAATATCATGATTTTTATTCCTTCAAATAGAAATAGTATCGTTGAAACCATGACAGAACTTATATAGCGCAATATGCAATTCCATATATTACTTTTAAATATTTTTAATAGAATCTTCATACCCTTTATCCTGATTTCTTTACGTTGATAGAAATATGGTATTTTCTTTTCTCTGTTTCCAAAGGGACATCCTGATACCGGTAAATACTAAGCAGAATCCCCAAAAGTACATTTGTCACCAGCATCCCTGTCCCGCCATAAGTAATGAACGGACAATACATACCTCCCATGGGGGAAAATCCAATATTCCCCAGGATATAGAACACCATCTGCACCAGCATGACGATCGCACAGCCAATCCCCATCGTCATCCCCATCTGGTTCTTCTGCTTCAGCGAACTCCCCAAAAATCTCAAAAGCAGGAAAATAATTGCTCCAACCAGCACGATTGCCGCTAATATCCCTCCACAGGAAACGATGTAGATAAAACTATAATTCACCGGATCCGGCAGCATCTGAACATAACGCTCCACATCATTCCCCATACCTATCAAACTACTATTTTTCAGTAATTCTCTGGTTACCATTGTCGGAAAGGCCAGTTCTTCACTCCAGGGATTCAGATATGCCTGAATCCGGGCTGTCTGATACTCCGCACCTCGAACCAAGATAAACACACATCCCATAACCGGAATCAGAATCATACCGCACCATAATCCTGCCATTGTTCTTCTCTTTGACACCTGAAACCATTCTTTATAGATTGCAAATGACAATATAATCACGAATGACAAAAACAATGTCCACACTGTAATAAGGCTCGGTATCCTTCTCGCAATCTCAAGTGCAGGAAACATCCATAAAATTCCTTTCACGATCGCCTTATAGCCCTGTCCGCGGTATTGATATAAAACCGCCCCATACAATGGGACAAAAAGGAATGCCAGCATTCTCACGTTCACATGTATTCCATAGATTCCCATGACCGCCCCATTTACAACCTGCCCGCGAAACAGCCCTATATAGATCACAGCAAACGCAATCAGGGTGATCTCTTTCGCCCAACATCCAATCCGGCTATAGTCCACATAACAGATTCCTACCATCACTCCAAGCCCAAGCACAAGCCGTACCGCATACCGCATCAGATCAAATCCAAGAAAGTCTGCAATATCTCTCTGCATCAGAATCTGAACCACAAACCCTGCCAAATACAATGCAGCAATCAGTCCGATCCATCCCCACGCCATCCTGGGTCGGTGGATCATATCCAACTTGGTTCCTGTTTCCACCGGATCTCCCATATCTTTCACGGCTTCTGCTTCCGCTTCCTCCGCTTTCAGCCCTTCTCTCATATACTCTGATTTCTGCTCCTCAATGTGACTTCCTATCTCTCTTGCAATCTTGCTTCTTGCCTTCTCGCACCGGATCTGTTCTGTCACCGTCTTCAAATACTCCTCCTTCTTCATATAGCACCTCCCATACTCAGTACATTCACAACAGCCTGTGAATAGGCCGTCCACTCCTCCTTCTTCTCGGTCAGAACCTTCCTTCCTTCTTTGGTAATACTGTAATACTTACGGATCTTTCCTGCTTCTTCCATTTCATATGAATCTAATAATCCCTTGCTCTCCATTCCATGCAGTAACGGATACAACGTGCCCGCCTTTAATTCGAAGACATTCTGAGACTTCCTGCGAAGTGTTACGATCATCTCATATCCGTACATGTCCTTATCCTCCAAAAGCCTCAATATTAACATAGATGTACTTCCGGATACCAGGCTCTTATCAATTGCCATTCGTATTCTCCCCTTCCCACTATTTTATATTATGTAGATTATCTATATATCGGTCATCTATATTATATATAGGCAATCGATACATGTCAACACGTTTTCGAAATCAAATCCACAATATCAGAAAAACCTGCTGGCGGAATACGGAATTGAATCACTTCCTCCCTGCCCCTTTTATTCATCTCCTATGCAAATCATATAATATGCATGTATACCATATGCATATTTTGTGATTTTATTGCATATTTAAACTTTTTTTCATTTTAATCTTGCATAATTATTAAAAATGATGTATAGTATTCCATGCAATTAAGAACAACACATTTAACATAAAATACATAATATCTTAGGAGGACATTCACATGAAAGAAAAAGTTGTATTAGCGTATTCCGGTGGACTTGATACCACAGCCATTATCCCATGGTTAAAAGAGAATTTTGATTATGAAGTTATCTGCTGCTGCGTAGACTGCGGACAGGGAGAAGAGTTAGACGGATTGGAAGAAAGAGCCAAATTATCCGGCGCTTCCAAGTTATACATCGAAGACATCGTAGATGACTTCTGCGACAACTACGTAGTACCTTGCGTACAGGCACATGCAATCTACGAGAACAAATATCTGCTTGGAACCTCTATGGCACGTCCTGCTATTGCAAAACGTCTGGTAGAAATCGCAAGAAAAGAAGGCGCTACTGCCATCTGCCACGGTGCTACCGGAAAGGGTAATGACCAGATTCGGTTTGAACTTGGTATCAAAGCGCTTGCACCAGATATCAAGATCATCGCTCCTTGGAGAATGACAGACATATGGACCATGAATTCTCGTGAAGAAGAGATCGAATACTGCAAACAGCACGGAATCGACCTTCCATTTGATGCCAGCCACAGTTACAGCCGTGACCGCAACTTATGGCACATCAGCCATGAGGGTCTGGAACTGGAAGATCCTGCGAACGAGCCGAATTACGACCATTTATTAGTACTCGGCGTAACGCCTGAGAAAGCACCGGACGAAGGTGAATATGTAACTATGACATTTGAAAAAGGTGTTCCAAAGAGCATTAATGGCGAAGAGATGAAAGTGTCCGATATTATCCGCAAACTCAATGAATTGGGTGGAAAACACGGAATCGGTATCTGTGATATCGTAGAAAACCGTGTCGTAGGCATGAAATCCCGTGGCGTGTATGAGACTCCCGGCGGAACGATCCTCTACGAAGCACATCAACAGTTAGAGGAATTGGTATTAGACCGTGCTACATATGAAGTAAAAGAAGAGATGGGCAATAAACTGTCTCAGATTGTATACGAAGGGAAATGGTTCACACCACTTCGCGAGGCGGTTCAGGCATTCATCGAAAGCACACAGGAATATGTAACAGGTGAAGTGAAGTTCAAACTCTACAAAGGCAATATCATCAAAGCAGGAACTACTTCTCCATATTCACTGTACAGCGAGTCTCTTGCAAGTTTTACAACCGGAGATCTGTATGACCACCATGATGCAGACGGATTCATCAATCTGTTTGGTCTGCCGCTGAAGGTTCGCGCACTGAAGATGCAGGAAATAGAAAACAAATAATTATGCCATACAATTATACCGGAGGGATTTCTCATATCTTGGGAAATCCCTCTTATGTTGCTAAAACTTCCTAATAAAACTGCCACTGAAAGATCCTGCAGGTCATCAAGCCTACGCCCATTCATATCACCTTCACTTAGCGCCGGTGTACAGAGAGCAACACACTTTTTTATACACTGGCACTATACATCCATAAGAACCCTCTCCGCATTGCCTCCCCATATCTTATCCAACTGTCTCTCTGATATTCCCCTCTTCTTCAGCGCATCCCACAGTCTCTCCATCTTCGACACATCCGGGATCTCCAGCACATCCATCCCATCGAATCCGTCAAAATCCGTACCAATCGCCGGGAATTCACTGCCGCCCACCCGGATCATATGCAGGACATGCGCTGCCATCTCATCCACCTTCGAGGCATTCGGGCTTCCAAGGAAAGGGCCATAGAAATTAAGCCCGGCGATACCGCCCACATCCGCCAGTGCCCGGATCATCTCATCCGACAGATTTCTCGGATGACCGCAGAGCGAACGGCAATTGGAATGTGACGCAACGACAGGTTTTGCAGAGTATCGCAATACATCCCAGAATGTTCCATCCGACGCATGAGACACATCAATCATCATTCCCAGTTCATTCATCCACCTCACC
The DNA here is from genome assembly GCF_050313795.1 of Bariatricus sp. SGI.154. Lineage (NCBI taxonomy): Bacteria > Bacillati > Bacillota > Clostridia > Lachnospirales > Lachnospiraceae > Bariatricus > Bariatricus sp. SGI.154. The sequence continues at coordinate 35,680 of NZ_JBNPMC010000002.1, read as the reverse complement.
ACTTCGACCCCAAATGGCTTAAGTCCCTGTCGCATCACCGCTATCTCCTTACTATTCGGATATCCAATACAGTTCTCATAATTCCACATCAGAGTCATAAGCCGCACGCCTTCTGCATACAGTTCTTCCAGACGCTTCATCTCACCATTCAGAATCCCTCCCTCTTCCACAGTAAGAACCGCAGATATCTTGCCTGCTTCTGCATTCTTCTGTATATCAGCATACGTTTTAGCAATTGCGATATCAGAATGATATTCTTCTGCCTGTCTTTTTAGATAAGCAATCATCTCATGTACATGCTCGTAACATTTATCATATCCTCCTGCATTCTCATATTCTTTGTAGTATGTAAAACAGGCAAAGAACTGCGCTTTCGTCCCCACTTCTTTCATATGTGGAATCGCAACACTGCACCCGTTCTTCATCAGATCACCACTCTTGTCGAGATCCATTAACTTCCATAAAGTATCACAATGCATATCAATTAATTTCATATATTCATGCTTCCTTTCATACCTTCATATTAATTCATCCTTTTAATTAGTATACATCCACCCGTTTTAAAATGCACCCTTTCAAACGAATCATATCATTCAATAGACTTATCAGCACAAAACATACCAACCACCACAATTCATATACATAAATAATATCAATATATATTAGAAAGGACAAACATTATGAACCCTATCATCGGAATCGTATCCTGCGGATACACAAGCAAACGTCAATTCGTACCACAGACTTATATCCATGCCGTCGAATCCTCCGGCGGCATTCCTATTATTCTGCCCTGCACCCAGCAAGAAGCAGTTTATACCTCTTATAAAAAGATATGTGATGGCTTCCTGTTTTGTGGCGGAGATGACGTGACCCCACTTCTTTTTGGAGAAGAGCCTATGACAGATCATGGGAAAACCGATACCCAGACAGATATCTTCCATATTCATTTCATGAAACTTGCATTAGATTCCCACCTTCCAATTCTTGCTATTTGCCGTGGAATGCAGATTCTAAACATAGCATGCAATGGAACTATTTTCCAGGACCTGTCGCTCCGTAAGACATACTCTCTGAATCACATGCAGTTATCAGATCATCGGGAAGATTCCAGCCACAAGATTAGCATTTCATCAAATAGCATGCTATATAATATCCTGGGAAATACTGCTGAAGTAAACAGTTTTCATCACCAGAGTATTCACATCCTGGGCACGAATCTTAAGATTACTGCCATTGCTTCTGATGGTGTTATAGAAGCATTGGAATCCACTGCACATCCATTTGTCATCGGAGTGCAATGGCATCCGGAATGCATGTACGACATCTGCGAACCAATGCAAAAGCTATTTCATATTTTCATAAAAAAAGCCGAAAATGCCAAGAACATACAGTATATTTCCTCACACTTAGGGACATAATAACTCAGAAATAAAAATGTTCAGCAGAAGATCAGCAGCGCTTATCCGATGCGAACATCATAAAAAAGGAGGAAATAGACACATGGCCGATTTATCAGTACTCGACTTACAGAACCTACGCCACCTCATCGGCGGATACACCACCAATCACTGCAAGATGCAGGATTATGCCGCTCAGGCACAAGATCCTGAAGTAAAGAAACTTTTTCAGGATGCCGCTAATTCTGCAATGAAGAATAAGCAAGACTTAATGAAATTCTTATAGGAGGGAACCAGTTATGTTAGATGAGAAGACAATGGTAAGCGATGCCCTGGCTGGCGCCAATGGAGAACTGACACGTTTTGGAGAGATGATTTCACAGACGGAGAACAAAGAACTCAAACAGTGTCTAAAACAGATTCGTAATGAATGTGAGATGTCTCAGGAGAAACTGTATCAGGTAGCTCGCGAGAAAAGTTACTATGTACCTGCTGCAAAAGCATCCCAGCAGGAAGTTGATCATGTGAAGTCCATTCTGACAGGCGCTTCCATGAAATAACCTAAAATTCTACAACAAAAAAGTCTTATCATAGATAAGGCGCTGCAGGAACTCTCATACACGGTAACAGAATTCCAGCGGCGCCTTATTCTTATATGGGTACAGGACATTTTTCAATTAGGTACACCACATTTGTTAGTTTGGGACGTAGTAAAACTGTGTTTTACTACGTCCCAAACTTATGCGCTTCTCTCAAATTGAGAATTATATAGTTCTGCATAGAACCCATTCTGAGCCAGCAGTTCCTCATGATTGCCCTGTTCGATAATGTCACCATCTTTCATAACCAGGATCAGATCCGCATCACGAATGGTCGAGAGACGATGCGCGATGATAAAACTGGTCCTTCCACGCATCAGGTTATCCATTGCTTTCTGGATTCGAACTTCCGTACGCGTATCTACGGAACTGGTCGCCTCATCCAAGATCAGAATCTTAGGATCAGCCAGGATTGCCCTTGCAATCGTCAAGAGCTGCTTCTGTCCTTGCGATACATTGCTTGCCTCCTCATTTAGTTCCATATCGTAACCGCCCGGCAGAGTCTGAACAAATCTGTGTACATAGGCTGCCTTCGCAGCTTCTACAACTTTCTCATGGCTTGCATCTAATTTGCCATAGCGGATATTTTCCTCAATGCTGCCTTTAAACAGCCAGGTATCCTGCAATACCATTCCGAACATTTCACGAAGTTCGCTTCGGTTGAAGTCACGGATGTCGTGCCCATCCACTTTGATGGAACCGCTATTGACATCATAGAACCGCATCAACAGTTTCACCATCGTTGTCTTACCAGCACCGGTTGGTCCTACGATTGCAATCTTCTGTCCCGGCTCAACTTTAGCGCTGAAATCGTGGATGATCGTATGATCCGGATTATAACCAAAATTCACATGGTCGAATTCCACACGTCCTTCCAGCCCATCCACAGATACTGCATTCGGTACTGTCTGATCTTCTTCCTCTTCTTCCAGGAATTCGAACACACGCTCCGAAGCCGCCGCTGTGGACTGGAGCATATTCGCCACCTGTGCCACCTGCTGGATCGGCTGGGTAAAACTTCGCACATATTGGATGAATGACTGGATATCCCCCACCTCGATGGCTTCCTTCATCGCCAGATATCCTCCGAGAATAACTACCGCCACATATCCCAGATTGCCGACAAACTGCATAATCGGCATCATCATTCCTGACAGGAACTGAGACTTCCACGCAGACTGGTATAAGATCTCGTTATCCCGGTCAAATTCTGCGATAACATCCTCTTCTTTATTGAATGCTTTGACAATGTTGTGTCCACTGTAGACTTCTTCTACCTGTCCATTTACATGTCCCAGATATGCCTGCTGATTCTTAAAATATCGCTGCGAACGCTTCACAATTACGGAAATCAGCCCCATAGAGACCGGAAGTATCAGCAACGCAATCACCGTCATGAGCGGACTGATACTCAGCATCATAACCAGAACACCAATGATTGTCGTCACCGAAGTAATCACCTGTGTCGCGCTCTGATTCAAACTCTGGCTTAGTGTATCTACATCATTGGTAATACGCGACAAGACCTCGCCATGAGTTACTTTATCAAAATAATTCATCGGCATACGGTTAATCTTCTCCGAAATCTCTTTTCTCAACCGGTAAGTAAGTTTCTGCGATACACCTGTCATGATATATCCCTGGATAAATGAAAACAGCGCACTACACAGATACAGACCTAGCAACGTGATCAATATCGTCCCGATCTTCTCAAAATCAATCCCACTTCCGCCTGTTACTTTGCCAACCAAACCGTTAAAAATCTCTGTTGTCGCCTTTCCTAATATCTTCGGTCCTACGATATTGAAAATCGTGCTTCCAATGGCAAATATGACAACGAAGATTAATGCAATCTTATACTGCGCAAGATATGTCATCAATTTCTTCATGGTGCCTTTAAAATCTTTGGCCTTCTCTCCCGGCACGCCTCCTCTATGACCGCCGTGTCCCATACCTCTCGGTGCCATATTAGCCCACCTCCTTCATATCATCTTCCAGTTCCTTCTCTGACAACTGGGAAGATGCAATCTGATAATATTCTTCACAATTCTTAAGCAACTCTTTGTGTGTTCCTTTTCCTACGATCCTGCCATCATCCAGAACAATAATCTGTTCCGCATGAAGAATCGTGCTGATTCGCTGTGCAACAATGATAACCGTGCTGTCCTCGGTCTTCTCTTTCAAGGCATTCCGAAGTTTTACATCCGTCTTATAATCTAATGCAGAAAAACTATCATCAAAGATATAGATATCCGGATGTTTTGCAATGGCTCTTGCAATGGACAGTCTCTGCTTTTGTCCACCAGATACATTCGTTCCTCCCTGAGCGATCGGACTTTGGTATCTCTTTTTCTTCATATCGATGAATTCTGTCGCCTGGGCAATCTCGGCTGCCTCTTTCATCTCTTCTTCGCTTCCATCCGGGTTGCCATATAAGATATTCGAGGCGATATCTCCGGAGAACAGAACTCCTTTCTGTGGTACATAGCCTAATTTATCACGTAGTTCATGCTGTGTGATGCCTCGGATATCTTCGCCATCAATGGTAATCTTTCCTTCTGTCACGTCATAGAATCTCGGAATCAGATTAATCAGCGTAGACTTGCCGCTTCCTGTACTTCCTATGAATGCAGTCGTCTGCCCCGGCTTTGCGGCAAACGAGATATCCTGCAGGACGTCTTCCTCTGCCCCTGGGTATCGGAAGGAAACATGGTCGAATACCACTTCTCCTTTTCCATTTTCATCTAATTCTACCGGATTCTTAGGATCACTGATCAACGTACTGCTCGTGAGTATCTCATCTACACGTTCTGCAGATACAGCGGCTCTTGGCAGCATAACAGAGATCATACAGATCATAAGGAAGGACATGATGATCTGCATCGTATACTGAATAAATGCCATCATATCTCCTACCTGCATGGTTCCATCGTTAATACTGTGCCCGCCGACCCATACAATTAATACAGTGATTCCATTCATAATCAGCATCATCAGCGGCATCATAAATGTCATGGCACGGTTTACAAACAGATTGGTCTTGGTCAGATCTTTATTCGCCCTGTCAAAACGCTTTTCCTCATATTTCTCTGTGCTGAAAGCACGGATAACCTGTAATCCTGTCAAAATCTCGCGGCTGACCAGATTCAGGCGGTCTACCATATTCTGGACAATCTTGAACTTCGGCATGACGACCACGAATAATACAACGACAACCATTACAATCAGAATAACTGCCAGGGCTATGATCCATGACATATCTACATTCGTATTGAATACCTTCCAGATTCCTCCGACTGCCATAATCGGGGCATACAGAACCATACGAAGAATCATCACTGTAAGCAGCTGGATCTGCTGGATATCATTGGTACTTCTTGTAATCAGTGACGCGGTTGAGAATTTGTCAAATTCACCGTTGGAGAAGCCTACCACTTTGCGGAATACCTCCCGTCTGACACCACGTCCAATCTGGGCACCTACCCGAGATGCCATCAAACCTACCATAATACTTGCTATCATTCCAAGCGCGGCCAGTGCCAGCATCTTGCCGCCGATGCGAAGGATATACCCTGTCTCTAATTCATTCGTATCAATGCCTACATTTTCATAAGCACTCTTAATGTAGACTGCCGCTGACTGTTCAATGATAGAATCCGGCATGGATTCAAACTGCTCTTCCATCTGCTTTGTTGTATCACTGCCGGTGTCAAGACCTGCACACAGAAGCATCGGTTTGCCAAGAAGGGAAGCAAGTTCTTCCACCTTCTCATCATCGTCTTTTACAGAACTCTTAAGTTCTAAGACATTTCCGTCATAATCATAGGACTGTGTACTTTTCTCATAGGAATCCATCACAATGTCCTGCTTGTCGGATGCTACAAACAGCAACAGATGATTCAGATTCTCTTCTGCTATCGTATACGGCACTTTTTCATCGATACCGCTCTGCTGGATACCTACATTTACAATATCAGAAGTATATGTCGGCAGAGACAGATCACAGTAAGCCTGCACGATCAATACGCACAATATTGCCAGAACTGCACCCGCATGGGGTTTTAAAAACTTGAATAATTTACGCATATCTCACCTTTCCTTTCTTAATGCCTGATCCATAGCCATTCTATATTGGTTAGTTCATGTTAGAAATTATGTTTCATAGGCGAACCTGTCTTCTCTATAATTGTTCTCATGTCCATATCTTTAAAATCTTTCGATTTCAAAAGATTCTTTCGCATCTCCAGGATAAGTCTTCTAAAAAACATCTTTTCCTCCGGCGAGATGCCCTGGAATAACAACTCCTCCATACTCTCCATAATTCCCTTAAGCTCCTCAATGCATTCTTTTCCCTTATCGGAAAGAAGAATACGGATTATCCTCTGGTCTTCTTTATCTGGTTCTTTCACGATATACCCCTGATCTTCTAATTTTCTAAGCGCTACCGTCATAGACGGCGGGGTAATGCCTATCTTCTCCGCCAACTCACGCTGAGAGAGTTTGCCTTCACAATTCAGCACGAAGAGAACCCCTGCCTGACTCGGTTTTAAACCTACATCTTCCATTCCCTTCATAGCCTGGTATTTGCTTAGATGTAATAGTTGATGCATGATGATAAACACAGATGCATCATCTAATTTCTTCATAATGTGCCTCCTTTCCGGACGAAACGCGCCAATTAATTAGATGTCTAACGATTATATTAGGCAGTTTGCTTATATATGTCAATATATTTATGGTTTTTTAATAATTATTATGGGGAATTTCACAAAGAATTAATTAGATATTTAACGATTTGGGCGAATTGGGGACGGGGGTTTTTTCAATTTCCCCCCGTCCCCAATTGGATTTGCCGTGTCCCTTTTTCGATTTGCCCTGTCCCCAATTGCTACAACGTATCAGAATCCAGAATAATCGTAAACGGTCCGTCATTCACCAAGCTCACTTTCATGTCTGCTCCAAACCGTCCTCTTTCTACCACTTCCACCTGTTCCTTACATTTTCCGATAATGTACTCATACATCTCCTCTGCCATATCCGGCGCTCCAGCCTCGATGAAACTTGGACGGTTTCCTTTTTTGCAATTGGCATACAGCGTAAACTGCGAGATAAGAAGCAGTTCGCCGCCTACGGTATCAAGCGACAGGTTCGTCTTTCCCTGTTCATCTTCAAAAATCCGAAGCCCCAGCATCTTCTTCACCATCTTATCGGCAATCTCTTTTGTATCCGAATCACACACACCTACAAGCACCATGAAGCCCTTGCCGATCTTACCAAGTACTTCTCCGTCTACTTTTACTTCACTTTCCAATACTCTCTGTATCACAAATCTCATTTCCTATAACCTCCCACTAGACGCCAAACATCAACTTGCAGATTCGTATTCCCGCCGCCGTTACAAATATTTCTTTCAGTGCAGATTCTATCGCATGTTCTGACAATTTATCTTCAAACAAGTTCACAAGGAAATCCGCCTCCACAAGTATCTGGTAATCAATTCCGTCAATATCATGGTAAGTATGATGGTGCCCTACCAGATAGCAAACTCTCTGAATCAAATACTCATCATATCCCAGACTCTCCAGCATCTCTCTGGCAACATCCGGTCCTTCTGCCTCCTGATGCTTTCCAACGGAATCTCCATACTTCTCCATGCTTACTTTGATACCGATATCATGAACAATCGCTGCTACTTCCAGAACTTCCTGATCTTCTCCGGAAATTCCTTCCATCTCTCCTATCATTCTGGCATATGCATAAACTTTCATGAAATGCTGAATTCTCTGAGGATCTCCGCTATAATACTTCGTCATCTCCAAAATCAACTTATTATGATCCATTTTCCAGTACCTCCTCTTTCTTATCCACCGTTTTATCCGGCAATTGCGCAAGAATAATTGCCGCAAACATCAAAACGCATCCTATAGACTCTCTGACAGATAATTTTTCTCCAAGCACTACCCATCCTGCCAACACAGAGAAACAGGATTCCAGGCTTAACAGCAAAGAAGCAATTGCAGGGTTTACATTCTTTTGTCCTACAATCTGCAGTGTATATGCCACACCGCAAGATAAAACTCCTGCATATAGAAGCGGCATCCATCCAGCGAACAATGCCCCCAATCTCGGTGTCTCCAAAGTGAACATGAACGGCAAAGATGCGATTCCACATACAAAAAACTGTATACAAGACATCTTGACTCCTTCTACCTTCGGTGAAAAATAATCAATTACAAGGATGTGTACAGAGAATGCCAGCGCACACAAGAATATCAGCACATCTCCTTTTCCAATCGTGAATTTCTCCGTCATACATAGAAAATATAATCCAGCAACCGCCATTACTACCGCAGTCCACACTTTCCATCCTGTCTTCTTCCCCAGGAAGATTCCAAGCACCGGAACAAATACTATATAAAATGCAGTAATAAAACCTGCCTTGCCTGCCGTTGTATACTGAATCCCTAACTGCTGCAGGCTGCTGGCAACAAAAAGCAGAATTCCACAGGCAATTCCTCCCAGGATCAGATCTTTTCTGCTGCCTTTATTTTTTTCCGTCTCATCTTTTTCATTTACCCTCTGCAAAAACCAGATACACGGAAGCAATGCCACACCACCAATCAGACTCCTCACTCCGTTAAAAGTAAATGGTTCAAGATAATCCATGCCCACACTCTGAGCCACGAATGCCGTTCCCCATATAAATGCCGTCAATATCAGCATCAGTGCATTTTTTGTCTTCATAATCTTGTCACCTCATTCTACATCCACTCTCATATTTTGACATGCCTTCACATTATACCATAGCCGCAAGCGGCTACGGTGCCTCCGGCTGGATGTGCGGCAGTTTTCTACGGTTCCTCAGAAACTGCCTATGCACAGGTATAACATCTCGCGATATTATACCACATTTATCCAATTAAGTGTATAATAAATACAATTCAAGAGATACTTATATGGGAGAAAAAGATGAAAAGACAAAGTGAAACGCATCATCCACAACATAAAACTTTCTTTTTATACTGCGGTATCCTAATGCTCCTAAGCGAGATCTGGAAGCAGTGGTGCCTTACTTATCTGGTCAATCACGGAACCTATTACTGGTGGCATTTCCCCTTCCAGTTATGCAGTATTCCCATGTACATCTGCCTGATTCTCCCCTGGGTGAATTCCACACATGTACAAAGTGTCCTTCTTGCATTCCTCATGGACTTTGGATTAATGGGCGGAATATTCACCTTCTTTGATACCAGCGGCATGCATTATAGTTATACACCACTTACAATCCACTCATTCGCATGGCATATTCTCCTGATTATCATCGGAATCTACGCAGGGCTTGGCAGAAAAGCCGATTATTCCAACAAAGGCTATTTAAAAACAGCAGGCATCTATCTCGCCTGCTGCCTGATTGCAACTTTTTTCAATATCTTATTCCATCATTACGGGAATATTAACATGTTCTATATCAGCCCCTATTACCATATGCGCCAGAAAGCCTTTCACATAATCGCAATGGTGCTTGGAGACGGGGTTGGAATTGCGGTTTATATCGCCGCCTGCCTCTTTGGCGCTTGGATTCTCCATCAAATGTGGCGGAAAGTCACAGGGGACGGGGGAAATTGAAAAAACCCCCGTCCCCATCCCCCATTAAGTTCACCAACACAACCACAAGCCCAACTACTAACAAAAAATAAAATTGAATCCCTCTCGTCACATACAACGCCGGCATCAGATATGCCTTCGCAAACACCCCTTGAAAGATCGCATAATACATCATCTCTGTAATCCCCTGTGCCCCCGGAAGCGGCAGCATATCCACCGCTATATATACAGATGCCTGCAGTATCATAACAGTCAATATACCCGTCCCCGTCTGCGCGAATCCCAGATATACCAGTGCCGTCAGCAAGAACACGCTGATTCTTTGCACAAACGTAAAGATAACCACGATCCCTATCTTCCGTCTTCTCGATATCAGGAAACGAACCGCTTCCCGATATCCATCTATAAACTGGTCAATCTTTTTCTTTCGATCGTCAGATTCCTTCAGGACCCTAATTCTTACTAGAATACGTTCCAGCCTGTATATAATTCCTTTCATTCCGCCAGGTGCCAGCATCACCGCAAGAAGTACTGCCACAAGAATCAGATTCAGAGCAAGCCCCAGAAAATATAATCCAACATATCCTTGCAGATATCCCTTAAGTGGCGCATACCAGAACATCAGAATTCCAATCCCCATCACAACCAGCACGAATTTATAGATCAGAGCGACCGTCATCAGCACCACCGAACTATCCGACAGAGAATTCCCATCCTTCTTCATATAATAGAGCTGCATCGGCTGCCCTCCGGTGGCAGACGGCGTAATCCCAGAATAAAAGAACCCGATGAATGAATACGAGATGCACCGCAGCACCCCCTCCCGGCGAATACTTCCCCTACGATCAGGCATACTTCTCAGCAGATACCATATCATCATCCCTTCCACGCTCACGAAGAATAACGCCGTCAACACCGCAAGCATCAAGTACGGAATAGACATTTTCCGAAGTGCCGCCCAGATCTGGTTCCAGTCCTGTCCATGAATCACTGCATAGAAAGTCAATAGCATGATTACCAGAAACACACAGATATCCACTGCCCGCTTTCTGATTCTCTGGTTGCCGTCAGCACTCATACGTTACCTCCTGTCTGCGTCTTCTCCATCTCATGTCTTTCTTCACAAGTTCGGACAACGCTCCTTCGAACAACACACTCTTTTCAGGATACTCATAAAAATCCTTCGGTGTCACCAGTGAAAAATGCTTTTTAGAAATCGTAATGCCGTTCTCTTCAAGAAGTCTCGCAATATAAGACGAGCAGGTATAATGCTTCTCCTGGTAAAAAGGTCTGTTCCACAAGATAAACGGAAGTCCCAGAATCGCATAATGATACTGATGCCGCTGCTCCATATCCTGATACAAAGTCTGCTTAATACTCTCTCTCTGCTTAAACGTACACTCCAACTCACAGATCATATAATCCGCTGTTGGAAATGCACACAATATCTTCCTCTTATCCTCCTTCTCGAATCCAGCAATCAACGGCACAAAAGGATTACGCCTCCCCATGCTGTATGCCTCCTCAAGTCCTGCATCCAGCGCAATCGCCACATGAATGTATTTCTGCTTCAGCACCCGCCTTATTATGGATGCAAATATCCCTGGTGTATCCACCAACGCTATGTAAATATGTGCCATTTCCTTCTCCTCTCGTCCAATATAGTGATTACTGGAACTGATATACTTTCCTTGCAAGCCGATAACCGCCTACAGTTATCTTACTCCCGAACCTTCCAGGCAAATATGTAAGCCCGCTGAGCGTGCCGTATTTCAACTGATAATACAGCCTCCGGTTGCTATTCTTAATCCCCTCCCACAGATCCTTCCTCTTCTGTTCCGCCTCTTCCGAACGGATCAGTAATAGATGGATGGAGGAAATCGCCATCATAATGGAAATATTTCTCCTCATATAACAAGCCAGTTTCGGATACTCCTTTGCCACTTCCGAGATATCCACACACCCTGATACAATCCGCGTAACCTTAATCTGCTGATCAATCCGCCTCATCAACACACTTTCATTCACTGACTGATCATCCCTTCCCAGATAATAATGATACAGATCAATATCCATATAATACAGGTATTTCACAAAGGGAAGCGGCTGGTATGCGAATATATTATCCACATAGAACGTATGCTCCGGCAGCCACACGCCTGATTCTCTCAGCACCTTCGTGCGATAAATCAGCGCATGCATAATCAGATACTGGGACGGATAGAAATACTTCATTTCATTCCAAGTGCTGAGTTTCTCCCTTGGAAATACATTCCTGTAATTGACACTTCTGGCTCTCCCCTCATCCAGATGATCATAGACATAATTACAGACAAAAAGATCCGGCGAAACCCTCGTATTCTCACATCCATGACCTCCCTTGCAGAATGCCTTGATTTTCGCAAGCAGCCTCCGGTATGCATCCTCATCCAGCCAGTCATCCGAATCCACCACTTTAAAATAGGCTCCCTTCGCCAACTTAAGCCCCACATTCACTCCCGAGCCATGCCCGCCGTTTTCCTTATGAACGACTCTTACAATCCCCGGGAATCTCACCGCATACTCACTCGCAATCTCTCCCGTAAGATCTGACGAACCGTCATTTACAATAATCACCTCTACATCCATTCCTCCTTTGACCAGAGAATCGATACACCTTCTCATATAATCCTGCGAATTGTAACATGGAACTACAAACGTAATATATTTCATAACTACTCTCTCCTCATCTTATCTTCGTATAAAATGCTCTCTACCAATTCTATAGATATATGCCAAAACAAAAACTGTCAGACATACTCATCACTGTAATCATGAATATACCTGACAATTCTTAAAAGAGTCGTTATAAAATTCTAAAGATATTCTAAAGATGCCCGGTAGATTTCATAAACCTCATGCCATACATACAGACACCATATAATTTCTCATGCTATCAAAAGAAACATTCCCCATTGATCTCCACGGGCTTACGCTCCTCCACATCGAATATCACTCTCCACAAAACCTCTGTAACCGGTTCAAAATGCAAGGACGAAACTGCTGTATGCATGGATGGCTTAGCCCTTTTTCCTGCTACAAAGAAACCAAATGCACCCCTTTTGTCTCCCTTCCCATTCTTTCTTGGCCGGTCACTGTCTGCACAGTCCTGAATCCGAAATTCTTCCGAAGACAACTTCTCTTCCGAGAACTCCTCCACCACCTGATAAGCCAGAACCTGATAACAAGTCGGATATTCCACGCCTTCTTGCTGTCTGCCAAATGCATCCTGATCCAACTGCACCTGTTCACATCCCTGTAATATCATTCTATATTCTTTTCCAGATACCGGATGCACAACGAATATCTCTCTTCCTTTGCATTCTTCTAACACAGCACTTTCGGAACCACTTCCGGAACCATTCTCACGTTTCTCACAAACCTCTTCCGGTACAACGGAATCTCCTGTAGTAAAATACCCTGCTGTAATCGGGGTCTTCATCATCTGCAAAGTCACTTTGATCTTCCTTGACACTGGCGAATCAGCCTCATACTTCACACCCTCCGGCCATCCATAAGCACATCTCACAAAATTCCACCCGCTCTTCGGATTACACCCATATTCCTTCCTAAGTTCTTCTGCTTCTACTTCGACACATTCCTGCTCAGTTCGAAGGGGATGCCATCCTGTCGCACACACCTGCCTTCTGACTAATTCAACTCCATCAAGCGACAACAATGCCTGAAACTCAAGAGAAAATGGATTCTCCCGCTCCATCTGCTCATATTCTTCATGTGTCAGTTCTGAGAGTCTCTCATCTTGATTCCATTTCTCCAGGAATGCTTCGACTTTCTCAATTGGGACTCTAATGCACAGATCCATGACAACTCCACTTGCCCCTACATAAATTGCCGGGATAAATCCTTCTAAATCTTCCCATGTAAAATCCTGATTCACCGATACCTTCCTTAACCGCTCATGATCGGTGTACCCGTCATGGCTCCAGAAATTCCCGTCGCAATATACGTCCATACGCTTTTACTCCTTCCGCATGCATTCACTGTGCTAGTTTTTATTCTAACACCATGCCCTACCCCTGTAAATCTTCCTTTTCTATAGAGATGGGGTAAATTAGGAATTGGGGTAAAACAGGAACTACCGTGTACTGCCAATTCCCGCCATAAAGAAAAACAGACGCCCCACGTCACAGGCATCTGTCTCTCTTCATGGCATTCAATTTGTTTACTAATTTAAGCAAAACCTATTATTACATCTGGTATTACCCAGTAATACCCACTTAAGTTAGAAGTGCAATACTCCAAGCACGATACCTGCAATCAGACATACAATGCTGACTCCCCAGATCCATACAAAACTTGCTTTGATATGGTCTTTAATCTCTACGCCTGCAAGTCCGGTTCCAAGGAAAGTTGCCGGTACAACAGGGCTAATGAATGTTGCACAGTTTCTGCATACAACCATAGCGATTGCTGTATGCGCCGGATTTACTCCGAATTCATTCCCAATTCCGATCAATACCGGAAGAAGTCCGAAGAAGTAAGAATCAGTACAGAACATCAATGTTAATGGTACGGACAGAATTCCAATAATCAATGGAAGGAATCTTCCCATCGCAGTCGGGATGAAGGACGCAAGGACATTTGCCATGTGTACCATAATCTCACTTTCTTCCAGTACTCCCAGGAATACACCTGCTGCCAGAATCGTGGACGCCATCATAAGCGCCGGTCCGGAGTGAGATTTGATAATCTTGTTCTGCAATTTTGCACCCGGATAATTTACGAAAAGGGCGATTGCGCAGCCAATCATAAATGTATAATAAGATGGTACTTTCAGGAAGATCAGGCAGACAATGATGATTAATGTCAAAGCCACATTGAACCAGAATAATTTCGGTCTTGCAAGCTCGTTCTCTTTTTCTTCTCCCGTCACTTCCGCCGCCACATTTTCACCTGCATCCACAACTGCTGCCTGTACGGTACCCGCGCCTCTCTTCTTCTCGATATTTCCCCAGATAATCGCTGTTGCAAATGCAATGACAATTCCTACGATCTGCATTGGAAGAAACTGCATCCATAATTCATTCGGATCAATTCCAAGCACGGTTGCAGAACGCATGGTCGGACCGCCCCATGGCAGCAGATTCATAACACCCATCGCGGTTACACAGATCAGCATCAATGTCGTCGGACGCATATTCAGACGCTTATACACTGGAAGCATCGCCGGAATTGTAATCAGGAACGTAGACGCTCCGCCGCCATCCAAATGTCCGATCATTGCAATCACACAAGTCATGACTGCAACTCCAACCACATTACTTCCTACCTTTTTCATCAAAGCATTGATAATCTTGTCAAACATCCCTGCATCCGTCATAATTCCGAAGAATAATACAGAGAAGATAAATAATGCCGCCGTTGAATGTACTCCGGCTACACCTGCTTCGATAAATTCTCCCATCTCACTAATCGTAAATGTTCCTGTTGCCACTAAGATAGCCGCTGTCACTGTAGACACCCCAATAAAAGCCAACGCCGGAACCGTTACGTTTCTCAGTAACAAAACAATAATTGTGATAATTGTCGCAAAACCCAGAAGGGCAAGCATTGTTTCGTTCATGATTCCTTTCCTCCATTTCGTTTCTCTTTTTGTTGATGTCTACATTATAAAAGCCCAACCTTACACGCTTAAGTTATCCTCCTTACAATTTGTCTGTCTTCTCGGATTGATTGCAATTCCATAATCCGTAATAACCACATCCACACTTTCCCCCGGAGTTGTAACCGTTGTCACTTCCGTACAGATTGCCGGAATTCTTCCTTGAAGAAGTGGCGCGATAACGATTGCGCATTTGGCTCCTGCTGCCGTGTCCGGATGTCCTCCCTGTGCTCCGGTGATCATTCCGTCAGAACCCACTACTACATTACAATTGAAGTTCACATCCACCTCAAGAGCTGCCAGGATGACAAAATCCAGTTTATTTACAACTGCTCCCTTATTAAATGGATCTGCATATTGTCCTGCACTGATTCGGAAATGACGCAGATCCTTTACAGATTCTACCGCATCCAGATCAAAGTCCTGAGTATCCAACAGACAATCCACCTGGTCATTAATCAGCAAATCGCACATCGGCTTTGTAAGTCCGCCTACACCGAACCTCATGCGGACATTTCTTTTCTTCATTTCCTTTGCAAGGGAGATAGTAGATGCAATGGATGCTCCGCCCACACCTGTCTGATAAGAGAATCCATTCTTAAAATACGGAGAATTCACTACAAACTGGGTACAATAATCTGCCATCATAAGTTTTCTCTGGTCTGTCGTTGGTTTTGCAGCGCCTGTTGCAATCTTCGCAGGATCACCGATTGCATCCACTTCCACTACATAATCTACCCTGGTCATACTAATATGTGCCGGAAAATTCGGAAAAGGAACCAGACAGTCTGTGATTGCCACTACTTTATCTGCATGAAGCGCATCTGCCATTGCATAAGATAACGCGCCACAATTGCTCTTTCCGCCAATACCACGGCAGTTACCATAATCATCACAGGTCGGAGCGCCGATGAATGCAATATCGATCTGTGTCTCACCTGTAACGATGGATCTGACACGGCCGCCATGAGAACGCATAATTGCCAGCCCTTTTAATTTGCCATTAGAGATCGCTTCTCCAATCTTTCCGCGTACACCGGATGACTGAATATTAGTAATCGTTCCGTCTTCGATATACGGAACAATCGGATCATGCGCTTTTCCCAGAGAACTTGCACAGATGGTGATGTCCTTGATTCCCATCTTATGAATCTCCTCCATAACCATATTAACAATATAGTCTCCCTCACGGAAATGATGATGGAAACTAACCGTCATACCATCTTTGATTCCGCACTTTACCAACACATCATGTATACTGTCTACCAGTTTGCTTCCATTAGAATTAATGACACATCTAGTCATTGGACCATGTTTTCTGTATTCATACCCATCATAATAGTGATTACCATGAAACACTTCTTTTCCTGTTAACTCTAAAATCTCTTCCGGAATATCTCTGCCAACTGCATTTATCATCTTATAAGTCCCCCTTATACACACCTGAAGTTTTTGCAAGCTCAATTGTTCTCTTGGCTCCATCGTAGAATGCAATGTCAATCATCTTGCCGTCTACGGTAAATACACCGATTCCCTGTGCTTTTTTCGTATCAATCTCTGTTACCACTTTTTCCGCAAAGATAATATCTTTTTCAGAAGGAGTATATATCTCATGCACAATACTGATCTGACGTGGATTGATAATGGATTTGCCGTCGAATCCCATCAGATGGATATTCTGTACATCCTGGCGGAATCCTTCCATATTATCAAGATCCGTGTATACTGTATCAAAGCACTGGATTCCTGCAGCACGGGCAGCAATGACCAGATTCTGTCTCGCACCCATAAGTTCGATTCCGGTTCCGGTAATATGGGTCTGAAGGTCCTTCGTATAATCTCCTCCTGACAATGCAATACCAAATAAACGGTCCGATGCCTCACAGATCTCAAGCGCCTTCATGACACCTCTTGCAGACTCAATCGCTGCCATGATCAGCACGCTTCCCTTCGGACGGCCGAATTCTCTCTCTGCGTATTCTACAGCACTTTCCACCAGTTTGACATCATTGGCACACTCTGTCTTCGGGATGCGGATGGCATCACATCCGCCAGCAACAGAACAGCGGATATCTTCTTTCCAGTACGGAGTATCCAGTGCATTGATTCTTACCACGCGCTCTACACCACGATAATCAATCTCCTGTAACGCATGATACAGGGAGAATCTTGCCGCATCCTTCTGGTTTTCTGCTACCGCATCTTCCAGATCCAGCATAATGGAATCCGGCTTGTAGATATAAGGATCCTTGATCAATCCCGGCTTCTGTGCATTTAAAAACATCATAGTTCTTCTTAAACGTTTCTTATTCGGATTCATTATCTAATCGCACCTCCCCATGGCAAATGTTCTATCTGTTCCAAAGAACGGTATACCGCTCCTTCTATACGCGCTTTGATTGTACAATCCAACGCCCCTTTATCAACAATTGTAATTTTTACATCTTTCACTCCCAGACGTTCCAAAGTCTCAAAAGTCACCTTGCGTATCTGGTTGCCAAACTGATTGATCACTGCACTGTTCAGTTCCAGATCAATCTTCCCCTCTCCCGCTTCTACGGTAACCTGGCAGTCGCTGGATTCTAATGTTCCTGCCATGGCAGGTTTCTTGATTTCCATCTCATAATCCTCCTTGCTTCTTTCGTGTTCTTTGCTTTGTTGAACTTATCATAAGATGTGAACCTTACAACAGACAGATAGTTTCCCTTAATATTTATTAAGGTTTGGAAATGCCAAATGGGAGTCAGATATACTTCATCTATCTAACTCCCACTCTCTTTTCATTACAATATTTTTAACTTTCCGGTTAAGGAATCCATCATAAATCCCCTAATTGTCACATCTTTTGGCATCAGGGGATGTTTCTGCAAACTCGCCACCGTATCTCTTACGGACTCCTCGCCTGACTCGAAGCCTCCCAGCCACTCTTCTAAAGGAACTCCACTATGCCTTATAATCTCGATATGTTCTCCGGAAATGCCTCTCTTCTCCAATTTCTCAAGCATCTCGGTACCGTCCATCCCCTGTACCCCGCAATCTGTGTGACCAATGACCATAATCTCTTCCACACCCAGTTCCAGAATCGCTACCAGAAGGCTTCTGACCACACTACCATATGGGTGAGTGATGACTCCGCCGGCGTTCTTGATAATCTTAGCATCTCCATTGCGGATTCCAAGGGCTGCCGGAAGAAGTTCTGTAAGCCTTGTGTCCATGCAGGTTAAGATGGCAAGTTTCTTGTCTGGGTATTTACTGGTCTGATAAGGTTCATATAACTTATCCTCTACGAATTTCTGATTATACTTTTGGATTTCTTCAATCATAATAGTTCTCCTTTTCATGGTTAAGCTGTCAGCACGCTTCATTCATTGCATACATTATAAGAAAAATAGAGAACAGAAAGCAAGAATTCTTACAGGATTTTAAGGCTACACAAGACCAGAAAGCGTATATAGTACGATTCCCAAGACTGCTGAACTCCCTATCACCTTCGGAACGGTCCATTTCCTTTTCATGATTAGATATAACATCGCGACACCGATTCCCACGGCAATCCAGTCTGATTTTCCATCCGTAAAATAGTTCTCTTTCCCCAAGGTCAGGATGACCGCCAGAATCATGGCAATGCAGATGGGGCGTACCCAACTCATAATCTCCGCCATAACTTCACTTTTCCGGAATCTGGTATAGAATATGGCTACGAGTAATGTCAAGGTAAATGCAGGCATCAGTACGCCAAGTACTGCTACGATTCCTCCCAGGACTCCTGCCGTCTGTGTCCCGGCGAAGGTTGCACAGTTTACGCCGAGCGGTCCCGGTGTCATCTCTGCGATAGCGACAAGATTTGCCAGGTCTTCCGCAGTCATCCATTGATGAGACTGCATCTCTTCTAAGATTAATGGTATCATAGACATGCCGCCGAAACTGGTGAAACCGATCTTCATGAAAGACCAGAACAATTCAAGATATACCATGTCTCTTCACCCCTCTTCCTAAAAATGCCGCAATTACTCCAAGTATAACGAGTGCTACATTACTGATATCTGTAATCATACACAGCAGAAATACAGCCAGGCAGATCACTTGCCCTTTTCTGCTTCGGAATACTTCTTTCCCCAGGGAAAGCGCGGCGCTTCCGATAATCGGCACCACTGCTGCCTGGATTCCTTCCAGCGCACAGTGACACCAGTAATTATTCTTTACAACGTCATATCCGAAAGTAATCACAGACAGTATCAATACAGAAGGAAGGACGATTCCTATCACTGCGCAGACTCCTCCAAACCAGCCTGCCATCTGATAGCCAAATAACATGCCGATATTGGTAATCATAATGCCGGGAACGGATTTGCCTACTGCAACCAGATCTAATAATTCTTCTTTTGTAATCCACTTTTTCTTATTTACGAATTCCTGTTCCATCTGCGCCAATATGCTCCATCCTCCACCGAATGTAAAACATCCGATCTTAAAGAAGAACGCTAAAAGTATCAATCCAGTTTTCATTCTTTCTTCTCCCATAATCTCAATCACTACCTCCTGACTCCACTCTAACAGCGCACTTGACATTTGTAAAATATATGTTTTATTATAATTTTAATAGGTTTTAACTATGTACTTTATGACGGTATTTATGGAGGAGTCTTATGAATTGGAATCAATTGCAGTACGTGATTACGATTGCAGAAGAAAAAAACATTACAAAGGCAGCGCGCAAACTATTCATCTCTCAGCCTTCTCTGTCTCTTAGCATCCAGTCTCTGGAAAAAGAAACAGGAGTTACATTGTTTGAACGTACACATGGAGAGGTCACTTTAACCTACGCCGGAACTTTGTTCTATGAGTGGGCAATCTCCATTCTTCACTCCCAGAAGCAACTGGATCTGAAACTGAATGACATATCTCAGGAAAAACGCAGTCTGATCCGCATTGGGATCAGTCCACACCGCTCTTTAATCATACTGCCGTCTGTTTTAGAACGCTTTTATGAGGACTTTCCTAATTGTGAAATTCACATTGTGGAAAAGCCAACTTATATTCTAAAAAAACTATTAGAAAATGACGAAATTGATTTTATGATTGATGTTCCCCAGCCGGATACCATTAATTATCAGAGCGATATTCTGACAAAAGAACGGATTGTACTTGCTGTTCCATCCATTTTCACATCACAACCACCCTTTTTAGGATTGCCACTTTCTTATTATGCAGAACAGGACACCATCTCTTTGTCCGAACTGACTGCGTATCCTTTCATCATGCTTTCCTCTGACCATATTCTGGGAAGCATGAGCCGTAAGATGTGTGAATCTGCATTTTTCCATCCTAATATCCGGCTTACTTGCGAGAATGTAGAGACTGCTCTGTCTCTAGTGAGCAGACAACTTGGCATTACGTTCGTCCCTGAGATTTTCGCAAGACAGGGCAAATACATTCCCGATGTCTGCTATTATCCGATCCGGCAGTTTCATGACACGAGACAGTTATGCCTGATCTATCCTAAGAATCGGTATCAGCATGTTCAACTTACACACCTGCTTTCCTTATTCCGGGATATGGTTCCGAAGCTTTATTTGTGAAACTTATCCATTGTTGTAATTAGACCTGTGTAAAACCTTTTCCAGGTTTCAACCTGTTGCTTTTCCAGATAATTTCTCTATAATAAAAAGTACATCTACAAAATCTGCCACTGGCGGCTGCCTCCGGATGCTTTGGCAGGTTAAGGCCTCTATTATGATTGCCGCTATTATCTCGATCACGATTCTCTCCCACATTTATCAAGATATTCGCAGAAAGGAGTACTCGATTATGACAATTGAAAATATGAAAGACAAAATGAACGAACTTGGATATGATTATGCAAAAGTAGCAGAACTGTCTGGCCTCCCTCTTGCAACCGTACAGGAGATTTTCGACGGGACGGGCGCCTTCCCAGGTTATGAACCTCTTCTTACTCTTGGAAGGTTATTTCCTGACCCCGACCACTCCTATCTCCATGAACCACAGACTGCCTATCAGGTAAAAAGGCAAGGAGAATACACATTGGATGATTACTACCACCTTCCCGATGATATACGCGTAGAATTGATTGATGGTGTAATCTACAACATGACAGCGCCCACATCCCCACACCAGTTAATTGCCGGATTCATTCACGCAAAACTGCTTACACACGTCCTGGATAAAAAAGGCATATGTCTCCCTATGATCTCTCCTGTCGACGTACAACTTGACTGTGACGACCGGACAATGGTACAGCCGGATGTAATTATCGTCTGCGACCGGGACAAGATTATCAACCGCTGTGTCTACGGTGCTCCTGACTTCGTAATCGAAGTTCTATCCAAGTCCTCTGTCCGAAGAGATACCGTAATTAAACTGAACAAATATCTTAACGCCGGCGTACGAGAATACTGGATCATTGATCCTAAACGCCAGAAAGTCACCGTACATAACTTTGAAAAGGGGAATAATCCTACTATCTATGGATTCGATGCAAAGATCCCAATCGGTATCTGGGATGACGGATTCGAGATCGATTTCCAGGAGGTCTATGAACACATCCGCTTTCTTTACGAGAAAAAATAGGTTGGTAAATGGATACCGCTCCTTGCTTTTTCTATCAGTATTTGTTACTGTTGTAGGTAGAGAAAGAGAGGTGTCCTTATGACAACGGAACGTTTATTAAAATCCCCTGGCTTCTTATACCAGATTGGGAACAGATACTACTATCTTGGGAAATGGATCTGCAAAGAGTGTACAGATGTTGACGCTACAGACTGTGTCTCCATGTATCACATGTGCCGCAGCGGCAATGAAGAACCTGATACGGCTTTCTATTTTCATAAGATACGTGCCTATAGCGATTTCGCTTTGGAGGTTCCCTGTAACATAGCAAAAACGCGAGAGGATATGACGGCACTGATCGATGGTTTATCGGATTCAGACCGCGATTTTCTGGATAAGCAGATTCAATATTTTGAAGAGGATTATCCTAAGTACTGTGACTAATTACAGAATTGTATCATCTTACCGGCGTGGCAAAAGTCACGTCGTTTTTTATGTCCATATTCATTTTTATTTATCAAGGTACCTTGACATTTTTTTGTCTTTAGGATATAAATATAAACGTAATTTTAATTTGAAGGAGGTTACCACTATGCACAAAAAAGACAATATAAACTCCCATCATCTAACCGATTACCATACACTGGATATTGATAACAAGTTGATTCTAAATCTACGTGATTTAGGGCATATGATCCGTTTTCTCTTTGAAGGAAAAGGAAGCCAGAAACGCATCCTGATTATCCTGCTTGAAACAGGCGGTATGACGCAACGGGAATTAACCGAACGGTTAGGCATCCAGCCAGGCTCTGTCAGCGAAGTGCTTGCGAAACTGGAGAATGCAGGACTTATCTTACGTACCTCAAGTGAGACCGACCGCCGGACAACCGATATCCAATTAACTCCATTGGGGCAAGCCGAAGCAGAAGATGCTGCAAGGCAGCGGCAGATGCGCCATCAGGAGATGTTCTCCTGCTTATCAGAAGACGAAAAAGAAACTTTGCTTAAATTGGCAGAAAAACTGGAGACAGACTGGAATAGCCGTTATGGTTCTCCCCCGCAGCATTCCCGTCATCCTTCCCATCATCACCACCATTCACGCTAGGAGATGATTTTATGTGGAAATATGTAAAAAAATACTTTCATTATGCAATACTTGCTGCCCTTTTTATGATTTTCGAAGTATCAATGGATCTGATCCAGCCGGAATATATGAGCCGTATTGTAGACAAGGGCGTACTTGGGCTTCACCATAATGGCATCGGAGACATCCATCTGATTCTGACACTTGGTCTTGTGATGATTGGCCTTGTTATATTAGGAGGCTTATGCGGATCACTGAATAACATGTTCGTACATATGACCGGGCAAAATATAGGAAATGAGATGCGTAAAGACTGTTTCCGCCGGATTATGGCTATGTCCTTTCCTCAGATTGACCGTTTTGGAACAGGATCACTGGTCACACGGGTCACCAACGATATCACACAGGTGCAGAACCTTGTCTCTCAATTCGTCCGCGGCATGATCCGCACTTTTATGCTGATGGCAGGAAGCATCTTCTTCATGTTCCGTCTGAATCATCAATTCGGGCTCATCGTATTATGTGCATTCCCATTCATCCTTGGATGCATGATTTTCTGTCTCTGGAAAGCCGAACCACTTTTTACGCAATTGCAGGCACAATTGGATCAGATTAACGGGATCTTGCAGGAAGATATCTCAGGCATCCGCATCATTAAAGCATGTGTACGAGAACTTTATGAAAAAATGCGTTTCAAAAAAAGCAATGACAATCTGACAAAAACACAGTTACACATACTAATTATTTTTGTATTTATGAACCCGGTCATGAATGCTCTGATGTATATTGTAGTGGTCATTATCCTGCTGTCAGGTTCCGTTCAAGTCAAAACCGGAATGGCAACCCCGGGTACGATTATGGCAGCAATCACATACACGACACAACTTCTAAGAGGCATCCTGATGCTCGTTATGCTATTCCAGAATATTTCCAGAGGAACCGCTTCCTGGAAACGGATAAAAGAAGTACTGCACAGTCAGCCAGAACTAAAGGCTGGAGATTTCAAAGGAGATACCTTGCCGCAAGGACAGATTGAATTTCGCAACGTATCTTTTGCCTTCCCGGGAACAGACCAGCTGGTTTTAAAGTCCATCAATCTAACCGTTGCTCCCGGAGAGACCATTGCTATCATGGGCGCTACCGGAAGCGGCAAAACAGCGCTTATTAGCCTAATCCCCCGCTTCTATGATGTAACAGAAGGTTCGATTCTCATAGATGGCGTGGATGTCCGCAATTACTGCCAGCGTGGCCTGCGTGATAAGATTGCTGTCATATTGCAGAAAAGCGAATTATTCAGTACCTCTATCAAGAACAATCTTATCTGGGGGAAACCAGATGCAACGTTAGAGGAGATTCGTTCCGCCGCTGATATCGCTCAGGCCGATGAGTTCATCCGAACAACAACGAATGGATATGACACCTTGGTTGCAGAACGTGGAATGAACTTCTCCGGCGGGCAGAAGCAGCGGCTTTCGATTGCCAGGGCAATGCTTAAGCCTGCTGAAATTCTGATATTTGATGACTCCACCAGCGCATTGGATCTGAAGACCGAATCCAGCCTATATACTGCATTAAATAAAGCCAGACCAGACAGCACAAAGATTATCGTTGCGCAAAGAATTGCTTCCGTTCGAAATGCAGACCGGATCATCGTCCTGGATCGCGGCACAATTGCTGCCTGTGGTACACATAATGAACTTATGCACTCCTGTAAAACTTATCAGGACATCTATCATTCACAGATTGGAGGCGAAGACCATGAATAGACCCAAAGGTATCAAACAGAATATTCCCGGTACGATGGACCGCAGCGCCCGCTTTGCAGAAGTAGAACATGCGGAAGATGTCAGAGGCACATTCTTACGAATCTGGAGTTATTTCTCCCATGAAAAGAAAATGGTTCTTGGTATGCTTGGCATCGTCATCTTCGGCACACTCTGCGGTGTCTATGCACCAAGCCTTCAGAGCAAGGCAATTGACATTATCTCAGGTGCCACAGATGGAACTCTGTCATCTACACTGCTAACAATGATTACGGTATATCTGCTCTACAGCCTCAGCCAGCTGCTGCAGGGACTCCTTAGTGCAAACATAAGCCAGCGAATTGTAAAACGAATGCGGGAACAACTATTTGGCAAGATGATCGACCTTCCTACCCGTTATCTGGATACGCATTCCCACGGCGATGTCATGAGCCGTATGACGAATGATATTGAGAATATATCTACTACCATCTCCCAGTCACTGCCCTCTCTGTTCTCCGGTGTTCTGACAATTATCGGCACAGCAGCGGTAATGCTGTGGTATTGCTGGCAATTAGCGCTTCTTAGCTGTGCCACGGTTGTTCTGACAGTATTTGCTACAAAATTCCTTTCCAAAAAGGTTCGCAAGTTCTCCCGCCGCCGTCAGCAGTTACTCGGTTCGCTAAATGGAACCGTGGAAGAGATGATCTCCGGCTATCACACAGTCGTTGCGTACAATCATCAGGATACTATCATTGAGGAATTCTGCAATACATCAGATATGTTGACCAAAGCAGGGATTCGTACGGATATCTTCAGCGGCGTCATGGGACCAGTCATGAACTGTATCGGCAATATCGGATTCGTAATCATCGCTGCCTTCGGTGGGTATTTTTCAATCAAAGGCATGATCTCTGTCGGAGTAATCTCTGCATTCATCGTGTATGCCAAACAGTTCAGCGGTCCAATTAATGAAATTGCCCAGATCTACGGACAACTCCAGACAGCATTCGCCGGTGCAGAACGAGTCTTTTATGTTCTGGATGAGATCGTGGAATCCAAGTCTGGCAAGCCTCTCGCAGATGATACTAATGCAGCCGTAAGTTTCCAGAATGTAAACTTCTCTTACAAAAAGGGGCAGCCAGTACTTCATGATTTCAGCCTGACTGTTCCTTCCGGCAAGAAGGTAGCTCTGGTCGGCGCTACCGGAAGCGGCAAGACCACCATCGTTAATCTGTTGATGCGCTTCTATGATATTGACAGCGGCAACATCTACATCAATCAACAGAATCTTAAAGACATTGCCAGAGATAGCCTTAGAAAGAATGTCGCTATCGTATTGCAGGATACGGTCCTGTTCTCTGATACCATTCGTAATAACCTCAAGTACGGCAATGAAAATGTGACCGAAAGCCAACTGGAAACCGCCGTAGAGATGAGCCACTGCAAGGATATGATTCAGATGATGCCCAAAGGTTACGATACTTTCCTGATCGGCTCCGGCGCAAATATCAGCCAGGGTCAGCGGCAGCTTCTCGCAATCGCAAGAGCCTTTGTCGCCAATCCTAAGATTCTGATTCTGGATGAAGCTACATCCAATGTAGATACACGGACCGAGAAAGCAATCCAGGATGCTATGCAGTTGATTATGAAAGACCGCACCAGTATTATCATTGCACACCGCTTATCCACAATCAAGGATGCAGATATCATCGTGGTCATGGATAAGGGCAGAATCGTGGAGACGGGAAGCCATGATAAACTGCTCGAGCAAAAAGGGAAATATTATGAATTGTATATGACACAGTATGCGGGGTTTGCTACGTAGTGGGAATTTTGTTTGTGAAGAGTTATTCGTAAGATGTACGGCAGAGAGGGGCTGTATGGTGGTTCACATCCGACTCCAATCGCCTACAAGCCGTAAGTTCAAAAGAGGTCTGAAATTAGGCACCGACTATAGCGGACGCAAAATCTTGATGATTTTCCGCCCACGATAGTCTGGACTTCTGTATTGGTAGTACAGAAGCCCTCCTAATTTCAGACCTCTTTTTCACTAACGGCTTGTACGGCTCTTCTACGGATATGAACCACCATACAGCCCCTCTCTGCCTGACATTCTTATGTGTGACTCTTCATGAACGAGGAGGATTCCTGGCGGGGGTGCATGGGGAGCGGTGTTGACCGAATAACCGATTGGAAGTGGGGCGCATATGTGGGCGAGTTATCACTTCATAACGGAAGTGTATTGGTTAAAACGAATATGCATTATGAACTAAGAAGGAATTTTCTTCATTCCCCTACACTTCCAACATGTTCCCCCCACCGACACCGGTCCACACGCATTTCCACCGGAATCCCCACAATGGAGAAAATCCGGAGTATACGGAGATGTCAGGTGCAAGGGCAGGGAAGTTGTGGGCTGTAGCCGTATCATGAGACTTAGACCTCGTTGCAGAAAAAGATACCGTCAGTTCGTGCGAAACCAGGACCACAAGCCCTGGTTTCGAGGGCATCTGAGTCGTAAGGCCATCAAGGGCTTACGGCGAATATGCCCGGTTAGAACTGACGGTATCTTTTTCTGTTACGAGGTCTTGGTGAAATGATCCGGTTGCAGCCCACAACTTCCCTGCCCTTGCACCGTACACTTCCGCCACTCCACTTTCTACATTAAATTCCACGCTATGGAAGCAGATTCTCCATACTCTTCAAACTTATCATAAGCGTAGACGTATTATGCAGCAATGCCGACGTAGTAGGCTGGAAAATGCCGCCCACTCCAAGCAATATCAATCCCGCATTAATTCCCACAATCATCCGGTAATTCTTATGAATTCTCTTCATCAGTCCATCACTGATCTGCTTCAATGTTACAATCTCAAAGAGATCTTTTGCTTCAATCGTTATATCCGCAATCTCCCTGGCAATCTGAGCGCCATCGCTGATTGCTACACCAACATCAGCGGCTGACAGTGCCGGGGAATCATTCACTCCATCCCCGATCATGATCACTTTTCGCCCGGATTTTTTCTCCTGTTCCACGAATCTTGCTTTATCTTCCGGAAGCACTTCAGAATAATATTCATCTACGCCAACCTTTCCTGCAATGGCACAGGCAGTTCTCTCACTGTCTCCTGTCATCATCACGATCTTACCGATTCCGACCTGCTTCAGAGCACTGATGACTTCCCTTGCTTCTGCTCTTAACGGGTCTTCAATACAGATCACGGCTGCCAGCACATTTTCAATTGCCAGATACAGATGAGAATATTCTCTTGGAAGTTCTTCAAATCTTGCCTGCATATCGTCCGGAATCATACATTTCT
The DNA here is from genome assembly GCF_050313795.1 of Bariatricus sp. SGI.154. Classification (NCBI taxonomy): domain Bacteria; kingdom Bacillati; phylum Bacillota; class Clostridia; order Lachnospirales; family Lachnospiraceae; genus Bariatricus; species Bariatricus sp. SGI.154. The sequence continues at coordinate 7,698 of NZ_JBNPMC010000002.1, read as the reverse complement.
CATCTTCAAATACAAAATGATGACTTCCGATTACCGCTTTCTTCCCCTCTATAGTTGTGGAGATACCATGAGCGACGATATATTCTACTTTAGAATGCATCTCATCATGTCCTAGTTTCTGCCTTTTCGCCGCATCCACAACAGCCTTCGCCATTGAATGTGGAAAATGCTCCTCCATGCATGCTGCAATCCGCAGTAATTCGTCAGGGTTTTCTCCATTGAACGATACAACGTCCACAACCGTCGGCTGTGCCTTCGTCAAAGTTCCTGTCTTATCAAATACAAGAGTATCCGCCTCTGCCATTGCCTCCAGGAATTTACCGCCCTTTACCGTAATGTGATGTGAACTTGCCTCCCGAATTGCTGATAATACGGAGATTGGCATCGCAAGTTTCAATGCACATGAAAAATCTACCATCAGTACCGCTAATGCCTTGGTAACGTTTCTGGTAAGAAGATAGGTAATCCCTGTTCCTGCCAGCGTATATGGAACCAAGCGGTCTGCCAGATGCTCTGCCTTTCCTTCCAGTGATGATTTCAGTTTCTCTGATTCCTCAATCATCGTAACGATCTTCTCATATCTGCTGGATCCGCCGATCTCTTTTACACATATGGTCACTTCTCCCTCTTCTACAACCGTACCTGCATAGACATAACTGTCTGCCATCTTGTGTACAGGCAGCGGCTCTCCGGTAAGTGAAGCCTGATTAATCATGGCATCTCCATCCGTAATTGTTCCGTCGAATGGAATCACATTGCCCATGTGTACCACAATCTGGTCGCCTGCCTGAATCTCCGTAACCGGGACCAGAATCTCTTGCCCATCCTTCAGAAGCCATACCTTTCCAACATTCAGCGACATACTTCTTGCCAGATCATCCACTGATTTCTTATGGGTCCATCCTTCCAGTATCTCGCCGATTCCCAGAAGGAACATAATCGATCCCGCCGTATCAATATCTCCCCGGAAGATAGAGACACCTATAGCAGTCGCATCCAGCACCGGCACCTCGATCTTGCCCGCTGCGAGAGTCTTTACTCCCTGCCACAGATATCTTGCCGACTTAACCACTGCAATTCCCGCTCTCACCGGATATGGCAGGAATAATTTGCTTCCGGCGCGAAGCACCACTTGATTCACCAGTTTCTCCCAATACTGCTCATTCAGTTTCCTGCCCGAATTCTGCAATACCTCCTCTGGCACTTCCACCCTGTCATAACGGAATTTCCGCAATATATCTATCATGTCTTCTCTGCTGCCCTGATAACATATGACAACATCCTGAGTCCGTACTGCCACTTTGACAGAAGTAACCATTTCCCGTTCTTTCAGATAATACTCCAGCATATCCGCTTCCCGGCAGGACATCCTCTTCTGCGCCACATGAATACGGATACGTCCCCTGATCTCATGTTTGATGACGAATTTCATCTGTCTTCCTTCTTTCTTGCACTAATTTTCTCAACTTTTTCAGCCGCATACAGCATAGGAAAGCACCTGCAGGATCTTCTGCAGGTGCCATAGGTCTACTTCTATTCTATTGCTGCTTCCACAGTATCTTCTTTTGCATCCGCCTTAGCATCCGTCTCTGTAAAAACAGTTTCATCTGCACTGTCATTAATCTCTGCATCCGCCTCTGCCCGCACTTCATTGATCTGCTGTGCCTCCGCATAGATGTCTTCTGCATTCTCCTGAACCTTCGCTGCCGTCTTCAGTACGCAATCCTTCATTCTTAAGACTGCTGCCGTACAGTTCGTATATACCTTCTTCGCATCTTTGCTTGATAATATCTTAATTCCGGCGGTCCCAAATAACACGCCTGCCGCAAATATCCCGGTCTTCTTTCCATCAATCTTCTCAAAACAATCTAACATCTTCAGTACCTCCTATTTGTGTTCATAACCTGTATAAATTGTCATCAATAAACAAATCACCATTGCCCATGCCCAATACTTATGCTTTTTCATCTGACCGACCTCCTTGCAATAGTCTATGTATAGGTTTCATTACATTATAGTCCTCTTTCATCATCCTTTCCAATCTTTTCCTTTTATTGAGAAATTCTAATCATTTTCAAACCTACAGGACCAGACGCCAACAGTTCTCTCCGGATGCTTTGGCAGCAAAAAGGAGAAGCAAAATGCTCCTCCCTCCCTAACGTCTGTCTTTCGAAATCACTTGAATGACTCCCTGAAATGCCGCAAAGAGAACCCCTGCCACAGCCCAGATAATCCAACTATCTTTCCAATTATTCATGGTCAGGCTGATTCCCAGATAGATTGCCGTTACCGTACACCAATAAATCTTTGCGAATACGCCCGTCTTTCTTCCAAGTTCTTTTTTCTCTTTCGTATAGTCACCCTCCTGGAGTAATTTGTTATAACTCTCCTGAATACTGCCATATCTTATGAATGTATATACACCACATGCAACATACATCAGAAGGAGATCAACGCAAACTACGAATCCTATATCCGGCACAGCCAAAGCAATCGCGCCCATCATAGGAATCACTCCAATAATACACAATACCACACCTATCACAACACTTTTTCTGTATACCGGCTCGAACTCCGTTTTCTTCTTCTCTACCACTCCCTGCACGCCATACTGTAAAGAGATTACCTCTTTATCCAGATATTCGAAACGCGACAACTGCATCCCAGTCGGAATCAGCACTACTAATGCTGCTACTACCATTAATAACAGTGCAATCATCCCGATGCCTGCTGCCATATCCTCTGTTAGCAGGCTGTCCGCCAGTTCCGATAATCCAGCCAAAAGCAGCAATACAGTCGGAGACAGAATCAACACGGCTACCGCCGCCGCGATCTTGCCGGAAGTCTTCCGTGTCAGTTCCATGAACTCATTTGCCTCTTCCATAGATACGCTGCGTACCTCCATGTTCTCATATGTATCGACACTGTCCGAAACGGATACTTCTGCCTTTGGAAATTCTTCTATCTCATCTTTCAACAGATAATCGGTTGATACATCGAATACCTTACTCATCTTAAGTACTTTGTCAAGATCCGGTATGGAAGCACCAGTTTCCCTTAGTTAAAGATATTGTTGGGTATCTCAAGATGTGTCATTCGATTTTGCCGATAAAGCGGTAGAAGATTTCCACTTCCTGTTCCCGGCTTCCGTCCTCACTTTTGACCGCTTCATGGACAAGGATTTTTTCAATCAGCGTATTCAGAAGTTCAGCCGTCAATTCTGTGGGATTGACATACTGTTTCATCAGACCTATCCACTTTTCAGCGTCAACCGCTGTCTGGGCGGCGACCTCCATCGCTTCGTGAAGCCGTTCAATTTTTGCGTCCAATTCTCGCTGTTCGCCCTGATACTTTTCGGACAGCATATTGAAATTGTATTCTGTAATGCGTCCGGCAGACCAGTCCTCATACATTTTTGCAAACAGGGTGTCTACTTCTGCTTTGCGCTTTTCCGCCTTTTTCAGTTCGGCTGTCTGCCGCTTCCTTGCAGTATTGCGTTCCTTGTCGCTGGCGTTAAGTAGCCGTTTCAGAAGTTTGTCCCCATCCTGCTGTGCCAGCACAGACCAGTATTGCAGACGGGAAAGGACATAGGCGTAAAGCACATCATAGCGGATATAGTGCATGGAACACTGGTGCAATCCTTGCCCGTACTTGCTACAATGGTAGTGGGCATAGGGATTTTTGTTCTGGCTGTTCATACCATAGGCCAGCGACCAGCCGCAGTCCGCACATTTTACCAGCCCGGAAAATATCTGTGTTGTGCCGTTCTTCTGCCGTCTGCGCCTGTTGCAAATCTGCTCCTGTACTTGACGGAACACATCTTCGGAAATAATCGCTTCGTGGGTGTTCTCCACACGATACCATTCCTCTTTTGGCTTGCGTACTTTCTTCTTGTTTTTGAATGAAATATTGGTCTGCTTATTGTGGACGCTGTGTCCGATATAGGTTTCCTCTTTCAGAATACTTTTCACCTGCGCTATCGTCCACGCATAGGCTTTTTCCTCCGGCGCTCCGGCATAGATATTTGCGAAAGTGCCGTATCTCTGGAAATTCAGCCAGCCGGGAGTAGGTACTTTTTCTTCGACCAAAATCCGTGTAATGCTGGCGGCTCCCCGGCCATGAACGGCAAGGTCAAAAATCTTTTCGATAATCCACCTTGTTTCCGGGTCAATCAGAAGATGGCCTTTCTTATCTGGGTCTTTGACATAGCCAAGCGGAGCATAGGCTCCATAGTGTGCGCCATTTGCGAACCGTGTCCGCATGGCCGCCTTTACCTTTTTGCTGGTCTGGCGGGCGTGCATTTCATTCAGAATGTTGAGGAATGGGGCAAGCTCATTCTCTCCGTTGATGGTGTCCACATTGTCATTGACAGCGATATAGCGGACGCCTTTGCTGGGAAAGTAGATTTCCGTGTACTGGCCGGTCAGAATGTAGTTTCTGCCTAAGCGGGATAAATCCTTCGTAACAACGCAGTTGATTTTCCCGTCCTCAATGTCATCAATCATTCTCTGAAAATCCGGCCTGTCAAAGTTCGTTCCAGACCATCCATCGTCGATATATTCATCTATGACATTCAGGCCATGCTCGGCGGCATATTGCCGGAGCATCATGCGTTGTGTCTGAATACTCCCGCTTTCTCCTTGCAGTTCATCGTCCCGGCTCAATCTCATATAAAGCGCCGTGTTGTAAATCGTAGTATTGTAAGGTTGTTTCACCGTAAAAATCCTCCTTCTAAAGAAACAACCCACGCTTACAATACTTTTGCTCTATGGCAATTATATCATAAGCGTGGGCGTGTTATCAATGATGGGCTATCAGGTTGAAGCGGCTTTTTCTGCGGTATGCCGCACCACATCTACAATCAGATCACCGAGGGGCTTCCCGCCTGCGGCGAAGTGTTCGGAGATTTTTATACGGTTGTTCCCACATACAAAATACTGCGTGCCGTTCTCTGCTTGTATGACCTGCCCTGTTCGGGGTGTAAAAATATCGCTTTCACTTTTTGCCATCCAGTGTCCTCCATATTCAGTTTTCAAGGTACAATGCCGCACAGAGGCGGCGAAAATTTCTGCTTATATCTATCACCTTTCCTTTACCGTGTGCCGCTGCTGACGTTTCAGTTCCGCCAGTATATCCGGCGGGATACGGTCAACCAGCCGCTGTAAATTGTCCAGTTCGCTTTTCAGCTTTGCCCGTTCCATCGTATCTTTCATCTTTCCTTTTTCGCTGGCCTTTGCCCTTGCTTCCAACTTCTCATTCTCCGCCAGCAGGTCATTGATTGTGACCTTGTACTTTTTCAACTGCCCGGAGAAATTCTCCATCTGCGGGAACCACTTTTTCAGCATGGAGAGGGCTTCCTCTTTTTTCTTTCCGGCGTTCAGCGGGTTAATGCCGTCCAGTGTGGCTTCAATGGCTCTTGCCTGCCGGGAGAGGGAAACCGCCTGTTTGAAAAGCCGGGTGGGGATATGCTTCCGGCCTGTCCTGCTGGCGCTCTCCCCACGCTCCAAGTCAGGATATTTCTCCACCATATAGGCGTGAAAATCGTCCTGCCACTTCGTCAGGTTTGCCCGGTTGCCGATAATCTCCTTTGCACACAGGCGGTTGTCCTTTGTCAGCGGAACAAAGGTCAAATGCAGGTGGGGCGTTTTCTCGTCCATGTGTACCACCGCCGACACGATATTTTCCCGTCCTACCCGGCCAATGAGGAAGTCCGCCGCCCTCTGGAAAAACGCCTGTATCTCCTTTGGGGATTTCCCCTTGAAAAACTCCGGGCTGGCAGTTACCAGCGTATCGACAAACCGTGTGCTGTCCTTGCGGGTTCGGCACCCGGCCTGCTCAATCCGGCTCTGAATGAAGTGGTAATAGCGTCCCTCCGGCTTGACGATATGGAAGTTGTATTTGCTCCGGCTTGTGTCAATGTCGGGATTGCTGGCATACTGTTCTTTCTGTCTTTCGTGATGGGCTTCCAGCGGCCTTGCCGGGTTGCCCTTGTGCTTCTCAAACCGTAAAATTGCGTGTTGTGCCATTCTGCTCCTTTCCCCATTCCTTTCCTATCCGGGGTTTTCCACAGGGAAAATCCCGCAGAAAATAGCTCGGATAGGATTGGAATGGATAGAATATAAATCAATCTTTTTATCTTTGTATTTCTATATACCGTCCGGTTTTCGTACGTCTCAGGAGTGATTTCCGTACTTCATGGGTACGGTTTTCAGTCCTCCGGTGTACCAGAACGGGATTTCTTAAAGTCGGTGTTTGGAACCGCTTCATAGGATTTTGGGAAAATGCGGTTGGGTTTTCCACAGCCCTGCTTCTGGATCTCCACCAGTCCGGCGTATTGCAGTTCCCGCAGGGTATTCACCGCTTTCTGCCGCCCACAATGGAGCAGTGTGACCACTTCACAGATAGGGTAATACAGGAAAATCCGTCCGCAGTCATCCGCCCACCCATTCTTGCGGGATAACTCTGTCCGGCGCAGGATAAAGGCGTACAGAACCTTTGCCTCGTTGGACAGGGGCTTGAATGTGGGGGCTTCAAAGAGAAAATTCGGGAGCCGGGTGAAGCTGAACGCCTTTTCCGGCTGGTGGATATAGATGGTATTTGTCATAGTTCGTTTTGTGGACGGTTAGAAGCCCGTTTTCCGGGGCGGGCGATACTTTATACCACCTGCCCCGGTTTGGGGCTTGCAAAGTCTGATAAATCAAGGCTTTTTTCGCTCCTAACTGTCCACAGCAGACCTCCTTTTCCGTTCACTTTCTGTTTTCTGCCGCCTGTGAATTCTGGCGGCACAGCCGGGGCAGTATTTTGCCCGGTTGGATTTGGGGACGAACACGCCACCGCAGACCGCACAGCGTTTCAAGTCCTTATCCCGGACAATTTCCGCTTCCAGCGTCCCGTCCAGCGGCAAGACCGCCCAGCGGAACCACTTACAGCAGACCGAGAAAGAAATCGTCTGCGGGCAGGTGCAGGTGTCCCCATCATCAAGGACAATGCAGTTGCCGTCCTCACAGCAACAACACTCCCGGCGTATCAGGCTGGCCGCCTGTTTTCTCTGCGCCGGTGTCATGCGGTAAAGGGAACCGTCCGGCCTGCGTTCCAGTGGCGGCAAGTCTTTATAGGGGTTATCTCTCATGCGTTCCCTCCATTTTGCTTTCCGTTGCCGTTCTCCCCGAAAAGGTTTCCTGCCCCATTCCTGCGGCGTGTTCCGGCGTTGGCACGCTCCCCGCAGCTTCGGGACATTTTGTCTCGAAGTCCGGTTCCTTGCGGTGCTTCCCCAGCCGGGGTATTCCTTTTCGGACGGTCATTCTGTTTTCAAGGTGCTGTCCATCGATGAACTACCCTAAGTCTACACGAAAAAAATGCAATCCCCGGAATTTTGCGAGAATTGCATTTTGATGAAGTTTACACTTTGGAAATTGCATTTTTGCAATCATTCTGTATAATGGAAGTATGCGGAGGAGGTGCGTATCTATGGCTTTACCCGGAACACCCGGACAGCGGATTTCCGATTTATGCAACGGGAACCACATCACACAAAAGGAACTTGCGGAGAAGATAGGGGTTTCCGCTTCCCAGTTGAGCCGCATTGTCAGCGGCGAAACGAGAACGGTCAGCAGTGATATTCTCATAGGTGTGGCAAAGGAATTTAAGGTATCGACAGACTACATACTGGGCTTGTCTACCGTGAGCGTCCGCAAAAGC